>JAKITW010000095.1 GCA_021647905.1 Desulfobacterales bacterium
CCTGCCCCCTGACCCCTGACCCCTGACCCCTGACCCCATGAACATCAAACTGATAGGGCTCAACGCCCGGTATGTTCATTCCTCGCTGGCCCTTTTTCATGTGCGCCAGGAACTGGCCCGCCACCTGCCAACCGGCCGGGTTGCGCTTTTGCAGTTTACCATTAATGATCCTTATTATCCCACCCTGCTCAAGATCGCCGCGGACCGGCCGGAGGCGCTGTTTTTTTCAGTATATGTCTGGAATGCGCTGTATGTCAAACGGCTGGTCATTGACCTGGCCGCGCTCCGGCCCGGCACCCGGATCGTGCTCGGCGGGCCCCAGGCCCCCTTTCTCTTCAGCCGGTCCGGGGACCGGCCGCAGGGTATCGGCCTGACCGTGGTCCGGGGCGAGGTCGAGCAGCTGGATCCTGCTTTTTATGAGGACCTGGCCTGGGATCGACTGGAAAAAGAGTATCAGCCCGCACCCCTTGGGGCCACCAGTCACGATTTTGCCTCACCCTATCTGGAGGGCGATTTCCACGATCAGCTGGCCAACCGTTATATATACTACGAATCCTCCCGGGGCTGCCCCTTTGCCTGTTCCTATTGCCTTTCCGCACCCCGGCCCGGGGTGCGCCACAAGGATCTGGGACAAGTAAGAAGCGAACTTGCGGCCATCCTGGTCCACAACCCCCGGACCGTGCGGTTCGTGGACCGGACCTTTAACGACCGGCCGGAGCGGGCCCTGGCGATCTGGCAATTCCTGCTGGAGCAGCCTGGAGAGACATTGTTTCATTTCGAGGTGGCGCCTGACCGCTTTACCACGGAGATGCTCGATTTTCTCGCCACCGTGCCGGTGGGCCGGTTCCAGTTCGAGCTGGGGATCCAGTCCACCAATCCCCGCACCCTGGCCGCTATCAATCGGACCATGGACCTGGATCTGGCCACGGCCAACATCGGCCGTCTTCTTGCCTATGATTCCATCCATCTTCATCTTGATCTGATTCTCGGCCTGCCCCATGAGGATTTTTCGAGCTATGGCCGCTCCTTTAACCATGTTTTTTCATTACTGCCCCATTATATCCAGATGGGTCTGCTCAAGGTGCTGCCCGAGACCCCGATCAGCCGCGAGCAGGATTCTTTTGAACTCACGGTCTGCCGGGAGCCGCCCTACGAGGTGCTGGCCAGCCGCTGGCTTGATCAGCAGGAACTGGCCGGGCTCTACTGGTTCGGGGAATGCGTGGAGAAATTCTTCAATAACCGTTTTTTCCGTACCCTGTGGCGCTACCTGCGCGGTCGGGGCGAGGACGGCTTTGCCTTTTTTTTCAACCTGGCCGCCGGCTGCCGCGAACAGGGTTTTTTCGACCTGGCCCCGACCCAGGAGCTGATGAACCGGATGCTGCTGGAAATGGCTGCCGAGCGAACCGACCAGGAGCTTTTCCGGGAACTGCTGGCCCTTGACTGGCTCAGGAGCGGCCACCATCTCCTGCCGGACAACCTGGCCGCCGGGCTCCAGGCCGAGCCGATGACCGCGGTCCGCAACCGGCTCTGGCGATTACTGCCCCAGAACTGGGACGGGGTGTATGATTACCGGACCCGGGACGCTTTTTTTAAACAGGGCCGTTTTGCCCGTTTTTCCGGGCAGGTTTTGCAGCTCGCCGGGCTGAGTCACACCGGCGAATCCGGCGTGGTCCGCTTCGGCCCGGCCGTTGAGCCGGGGGTTTTTTCATTTGCCCGGACTATTCTCATTCCCCACTCTTTTTCGTAACCGATTACATGGGGGCAACTCTGTGCTATCATTACCCCCGGACCTGTTTGTTTTCGGCTGGCATTCGGCCGGGGTTTCTGCTATTCTAATCGGCTTTGACAAATAACCAGCATGGCTGGACCAAATGTCAGGCCGCAGCCACAACGAACAATGAAAATTTCCCTGAACACAAAGCTTTGTCCAGGGCGATTTTCATATAAATCCCGCGGGAGGAAGATATGAACATGACATTTAAATCAGAGGTGTTTGACCCCGAGGTCATCCAGTTGGCCGAGACCACTGAGATGATTGTCCGGGGCGGCCGCGACAAGTTCGGCCTGCTGCCCAGGGCCTTTGCCGGGATCGAGCAGATCGGGGTGATCGGCTGGGGTTCCCAGGGTCCGGCCCAGGCCCAGAACCTGCGCGATTCCCTTGAGGGGACCGGGATCACGGTCAAGGTCGGTCTGCGCGAGGGCAGCTCTTCGATGGCCGGGGCCCGCCAGGCCGGGTTCACCGAGGAGAACGGCACCCTGGGCGAGATGTATGCGGTGATCGCTGAATCAGACATGGTGTTGCTGCTGATCTCGGACGCGGCCCAGATCGAGCATTATCAGAAGATCTTTGCCACCATGAAGGACGGCGCCACCCTGGGCCTGTCCCATGGATTTCTCCTGGGGCATCTTGAGAGCGTGGGCGAATACTTTCCCGCTAATATGAACGTGGTCGGCGTCTGTCCCAAGGGCATGGGTCCCTCGGTGCGCAGGCTCTATGTCCAGGGCAAGGAGGTCAACGGCGCCGGGATCAATACCAGCTTCGCGGTGGAGCAGGATATCAACGGCCGGGCCACTGACCAGGCCCTGGGCTGGGCCGTGGCCCTGGGCGCGCCCTATGTGTTCATGACCACCCTGGGCAGCGAGTATCGCAGTGATATCTTCGGCGAGCGCGGCATCCTCCTGGGCGCGGTCCACGGGATCGTCGAGGCACTCTACCGCCGCTATGTGATGGAGCAGGGCATGACCGAGGAAGAGGCATTCGTCGCCTCGGTGGAGAACATTACCGGGCCGTTGAGCCGGACCATCTCCAGACAAGGCATCCTGGCGGTCTACCAGGGTCTGGATGATGCGGGCAAGGAGATCTTTGCCCGGATCTACTCCCATACCTACGGGCCGGCCTTTGACATCCTGCTCGAATGCTACGAAGAGGTGGCCAGCGGCAATGAGATCCGTTCGGTCTACATGGCCGGTCAACGTTTCTCCCGGTTTCCCATGGGCAAGATCGACGGCACCCGGATGTGGCAGGTGGGCGAAAAGGTCCGCGCCGCCCGGACCGGCGAGCCGGAGGTCAACCCGTTTACCGCCGGGGTCTACTGCGCCACCATGATGGCCCAGATCGACCTGCTCATCGAAAAGGGCCACTGCCTGTCCGAGGTGTGCAATGAATCGGTGATCGAGGCGGTGGATTCGCTCAACCCCTATATGCACCACAAGGGGGTGGCCTTTATGGTGGACAACTGCTCCACCACCGCCCGGCTCGGCACCCGCAAGTGGGGGCCGCGCTTTGATTACAATATCCAGCAGCAGGGCTTTGTCGCCTATGACCAGGGCAAGGAGGCCGACCAGGCCCTGATCGATGCCTTGAAATCCCACAAGATCCACGCCGCCCTGGCCACCTGCGCCACCATGCGGCCCTCGGTGGACATCTCCTTTACCGAGTAGTTTTTTGTTTTTTCTTCCACACCAGGCGGGGTTGCCGAGAAATCGGCAATCCCGCTTTTTTTTGTGAAGGCAACTTCGTTCCGGCCGGATCATGGCCGGCTGCAAACCCCCTGCTGGTCAGCGTTTCCCAGCACACCCTGGTATTCCTCCCTGGTAAAAACCTAGCATAAACCTGGTATTTTTATTGCTTGCTATCCTGGCGATTTTTTGTATCAGATATGGTGGACTTGAAAAAACTAAAAATTTTACCGCTGAGTACGCAAGGGACGCAGAGAAAATTCTATTATTTTAAATGATTAGCATTGCGCCCTCTGCGCTCTCTGCGGTGAATTCAGACTTTTTGTGTGTTTTTACGAGGCCGACAAATAATCAGGGATCCTGAGCAGCGGAAACCATTGTGAAATTGAGTATTGGGTCGGCCCTGGGAATCAAGCGGATTTTTCTCCTCCTTTCCAACAATTCTTAAGCGATATTTTTCTGGTGTTGCAGGAGGGGAACCGGGCATAGGCCTGGCCCTTGAAACCTGTCTGTTATCGTGCCGTTTTGGATTAAAGTTCAGAAAAGGAGGACAAGATGCCACGGAAATCATTTCCAACCGTCAAGGCCGCGGGTAAGAAACGTATCCTCAATGCCCGGAAAGACATGCCCGATATCCGGGACCGGATGTACGAGCCGGCGCTCATCCAACTACAACCGGAAATCGATAATCGAAAATGGACCAACATCCTTGACCAGGGAGAAGAAGGGGCCTGCACCGGCTTTGGTCTGGCCGCGGTGATCAATTTGCTCAATGCCAAAAAAAGAAATTTACAATTTGCAGCCAGCTCCCGGATGCTCTATGAAATGGCCCAGAAACACGACCAATGGCCGGGCGAAGACTATGCCGGCTCCAGTTGCCGTGGCGCCATCCGCGGCTGGAAAAACATGGGAGTCTGTAGTGAAGATGACTGGCCCTATGAATCCAACAAGCCAGGTGAGCTGACCATTGATCGAGCCTGTGCGGCGCGGTCCTGTATAATCGGCGCCTACTACCGCCTGAGGCCGGAAATCAACGACTACCACGCGGCCCTTAATGAGGTCAGCGCAATCTACGTTTCCGCTGATGTTCATGGGGGCTGGTTCAATCCCAGGGCGGCCGGGAAAAAGGAGTTGGCCCTTATCGTTCCCGGCATGGACAAGGAAGGCGGACATGCCTTTGCCATTGTCGGTTATAACGACCAGGGCTTTATCGTCCAGAATTCATGGGGCAATGGCTGGGGTTCGGACGGTTTTGCCCTGTGGCTTTATGAGGACTGGCTGAAAAATATCACCGACGGCTGGGTCTTCCGGCTGGCCATTCCAACGCCGAAGATATTCGGACTCACGGCCCGATCAGTGACGACGGACGAGGCGGAAAGCGACAGGTCGGCCCCGAAAAGATTGGAGATTGCAGGTCACTTTGTCCATTTCGACGACGGCCGGTTCAAGGCGCGCGGCGATTACTGGAGCAGCGCCGAGGACATCAAGAAAACCGCGGATCTGCTAAGACAATCGGTTGACAGGAAAAAATACAGCCATCTGCTTATTTATGCCCATGGTGGACTGAACAGTCCCAAGGCCTCGGCCAAGCGTGTTGCCGCCCTGAAAGAGGGGTTTAAGCGTAACGGTATCTATCCCTTTCATATTATGTACGACACCGGGCTGGCGGAAGAAATCAAAGACATAATTGTCCGGGTGTTCCGCGGCAGGCGGATGGAAGGGTTTATCAGTGATCTCCGGGACAGGCTGATCGAACAAAGCGACCTGGTGATAGAGGACTGCGTGCGCAAACCGGTTACTCCCATCTGGGAAGAGATCAAGAACGATGCCCGCCTGCCGTTCAAACCGGATAACCGCGGCAAAGTGAGCGATGGAGTGTTCGTCATCAAGACCTTTGCCGAGGCCCTGCAGGATACTGGCCTCAAAATACACCTGGCCGGTCACAGTACCGGGGCCGTGTTGCTCGGGCACCTGCTGCATGCGCTTGATCTACTCAACAAACCCGATCTGATCAAAAGTTGCAGCCTGATGGCCCCGGCGTGCACCGTGGACTTCTATAAAAAACATTATGAACCAGGACTGGATGGCAACGCGGCAAACCTCAAGCTGCCGAAACTGGATATTTACAACCTGACCGACAAGGTTGAATTGGATGACAACGTGGCCTTTGTCTACCGTAAATCATTATTATGCCTGGTGTCCCGTGCCCTGGAAAGGCGAATAGACAAACCCCTGCTGGGCATGCAGCGCTATTCCAGAAAAATAAGCGCCAAACCCGGCCTGAAAATACACTATTCAGATGGTAAAAAGGGAGTCACCACCAGCACCTCGCACGGAGGCTTTGATAATGATGCGAAAACCATGAACGCGATCATGCAGCGAATACTGGGCAAAAAGCCCTTAAAACCTTTTCTGCAGAGTGAAATGAAGGGATATTGATCGGGGACAATAACGGGGGGGGCTCTCCCGGCCCTTAGCCCACCAACCAGCGGGGTTGCCGAATTGATCGGCAACCCCGCTTTTTTTGGGTGACGGCAACGACGCCCCGGCCGGATCATGGCTGGCTTCAAACCCCCGGCTGGTCAGCGTTTCCAGGCAGCACCCTGGTATTCCTACCTGGTAAAAACCTAGCATAAACCTGGTAGTTATACTTCTTGCTATCCTCGTGATTTTATGTATTAAATATGATGAACCCGTAACAACCCGAAAGGCTTCAAATGCCACCCAATAAAATCAACAAGTTACAAGACGAATCACGTCCGTCGAGCGGGTTGTTGCGAGACCGACAAATATGATGGACTTGAAAAAAACTAAAAATTTTACCGCTGAGTACGCAAGGGACGCAGAGAAAATTCTATTATTTTAAATGATTAGCCTTGCGCCCTCTGCGCTCTCTGCGGTGAATTCAGACTTTTTGTGTGTTTTTACGAGGCCGACAAATAATCAGGAGTATGGAGCAGGGGAACCTATTGTGAAGTTGAGCCCTGGGACGGCTCCTGGAAATCAAGCGGGCTTTTTGCCTCTTTAATGGTCCGGCTCTTGATGGTATGGGTATAAATCATCGTGGTCCGCACATCGCTGTGTCCCAGCAGTTCCTGGATTGTGCGGATATCGTAATTTGCCTGTAACAAATGGCTGGCAAAGCTGTGACGGAAGGTATGGGAGGAGGCGCGTTTGCAGATGCGGGCCTTTTTTACCGCTTGCCTGATCGCCTTTTGCACATGGGTTTCGTGGAGATGGTATCGCCGGTAACCATTTTCCTCGGGCACGAAGGTCAGGGTTTTGGCCGGGAAAAACCATTGCCAGGGGAGTTCCTTGGCAGCGTTTTTGTATTTTTTCTCCAATAAATTGGTGAGAAAGGTCCCGGCATACCCTGTCTTGAGGTCCTGTTCGTGGAGGATGATCACCGATTCAAGATGAGTTTTCAGCTCCGGGATGATTTTTTCCGGCAAAGGGACGGTTCGGTCCTTTTTCCCCTTGCCGTCATGAACCGTCAAAATCATGGCATCGAAATTGAAATCCTGAATGCGGAGCTTGACCCCCTCAAACAGCCGAAGACCGCAGCCGTACAGAAGCTTGGCCACCAAATCATATGGGGGGGACAAGGCGGCGATAATGGTATCAACTTCCCGGCGCGACAAGACCACCGGGATATAGGGTTTTCTCTTGGCCCTGGGGATATCTTTCAGCTCCCCGAACTCCGTTTTCAGGACATGCCTGAAAAAGAACAAAAGGGCGTTGAATGCCTGGTTCTGGGAAGATGCGGATACTTTTCGCTCAATGGCTAGATAGGTCAGAAAATCCTTAACATCCGAGGAGGTGAGCAGGCGGGGGGCCTTGCTTTTGGTAAAGGTCTGCAGGTGGCGCACCCAGCTTGAATATGCCCGCAAGGTCTTGGGAGAATAATGCCGTACCGATATTTCCGCCTTCAGGTTGGCGTAAGCGGGGGTCCAGTCGGCATTCGTGGTCTTATCCTTCTCAAGGCCTGGTGGGGCCGGCTCTCCGGCTTCCCGCACCATAATGCGGGAAAGCTTCCGGCTCTCACTCGATTCCCTTGCCAGCTTGCAGGCGGAAGAAGGCCGTTCGGAAGTTGTTGGTTGATGTTCGATTCTTTCTTGAGTCGATGGTTTACCGGTTTTTTTCGGTGGAGTTGATGTGGAGGGATTTCCTTGCGCGATTTCGAGAAAAATTAAAACCGCGTGCTCGGCCTGCTTCCGTAGTTGGCTGGACTGCCTTTTCTCCGCCAATTTCTTAAGAAAAGGCGGTAGGCTTTCTCGGCTGGAGGCCTCATGGTGATACTTATGACAAAAATCGAGATAAAATCGCAACCATTTCCGGTAGAATGGATAGAATCGTTCCCGGATCGGTTCATGCGCCAACCGGGTGTCAAATTGAGAGCATATCTCGGAAGGGACGTTTATCATATGACCACCGGAAGTTATAAAGATGCTTGATAGTATGAAAAATGTGGAGTTATCAGGTTAGAAACAAGGTAGCGAGAGGATAATTTCAAGTCAAGCATTTTTTGGGCCGGAGTTATCCGGAAAACTATATACTTACTGGTTCGGCATGCAAGGAGACACACCCATGACAGAAGGCGACAAGGTCCTGTGGAAGCAGGCGTGGAACTTCTTCACCATTGTGGCGGCACAGAGGCTGACTGTGGTCAATTTCTACATTGCCATCGCCACGCTGCTGACGGGCGCCAACTTCGCCCTCCTTCAGACAGGGAAGCCTGCTGCCGGTCTTGGGTTCCTTCTTGTCGCCTTGTCCTTCATATTTTGGAAGTGGGACACTCGGAGCAGAGATCTCATCAGATTGGCGGAGAGCACACTCAGACATTTCGAGAGTCAGATTGCAGACAAACCCGAAAACTCCGACAGCCACATGGCTTACCTTTTCACGCACGAACTCGCATTCACCAACGAGCGGAAGGCCGCCGCAAGATGGTCTATACATCACTACTTTACCTACAGGATCTGCCTAAACCTCTTGTACGGGATGTTCTCGATCATTGGCATGGTCCTGGCGTTGCTCAGTCTCATTTCGTAGGGGTTCAGACATGAACGGGGCGGGTGGCAAGTGAATACAGACAGCACGCAGGGCATACTCATCGCCATCGATGGACCAAATGGTGTTGGAAAGACGACTCTGGTCGAGTCCGTTCGATGCCTTCTACGTGATGCTGCGTGCGAAGTTCTCACGACAGGAGAGCCCACAGACTCGGCCTTGGGCCGTTGGATCCGCGCCAACCATGGCGAAGTCAGAGGCAACGCCCTTGCTTGCCTGGTTGCCGCGAACAGGTACGAACATCTCGAGGACGTGATCCAGCCCGCATTGGCGCGTAACGTAATTGTACTGACTGATCGATATGTGATGTCGTCATTCGTCTATCAGGTCATGGACGGTGTGTCTCCCGAGTTCGTCTGGGCACTGAACTCAAGGTGCCGGCCCGCGGACCTCTCGATTTGCCTTTCCGCTCGCCGCAGTTCCATTGCAAAGCGCATGTCGGAGCGTCCCACCCTGACTCGCTTTGAAGCGTCCGCTTCTCCGGAGGAAGAAGGGCAACTCTATCGGCAGGCTTGTGAATTACTCCGTGGGAATGGCTGGTCGGTTGAAACGACCGCCAACAAAGACGGTCATGCCGATCAAATCGCCTTGGAGGTCGCAGAGCGGATTCTCCACATGAGAGCAGGTGGCAATGTCTAGCATCCTCCTTATTAACTCTCCGCTGTTTCGCGAAAAGCAGGCCGAAGACGATGAAGACTATCTTCCGCCGATCGGCCTCGGCTACATTGCCACGAATCTTCGCAAGGTCGGCCACGCGGTTCGACTCATCGATGCTGTGGCGGACAACCGCACTATCCCAGGGTTGTTGGAAATGATCCGCGCGACTACACCTGATGTCATCGGTCTGAACGTCTTCACAACTAACTACAGCCTCGTTCGGGAACTGGTCGAGAGCATTGACGACGAGGCCATGAGGATTCTCATCGGAGGTCTCTCAACCCGCACGCTTTACAGCGATATCTTCGTGTGGGATTCGGCCAATGCTATCGACGTGGTGTGTGGTGACGGTGAGCTGATCACTCCCGCGTAGGTGTCTGGAGCCGAAGTGGAAGCGCCCT
>JAKITW010000096.1 GCA_021647905.1 Desulfobacterales bacterium
TTCTTCTACCAACGGCCGCTCCATTGAGAAGGGCCGGCTGTTCATAAACAGGCTATCAAGCAGGAACTCGCTTCGCCGCAACGGCGATTCGGAATCCATAAGCATATCATGCCGAAGTTGTTTCAAATTTCGTTTTTGCCGTCACGGCCGCGGCTCAGGGTCCGCTACACCGTTCGCTATAAGAGAAAACCCCTTTCCCGGTCCAACCTCAAACGTACGGGGTTTACCGAAACCTTACCCGCCTTTTGCTTATCTGTTGCGGATTGTCCTGCAATGGGTTGTCCGCGCCGGCAGCGCGCCACATCTCCCGGCTGATTATGGTGTTATTCCCCGGCCCGCCGGCCGGCTGTTTTTTTTGCCGGTGTTGCCGGCGCTGGCACGAAACTGGCAGTATCCACGGCTTAAACCCGAGCCAATTTTTTTAAGTCGAGGTTTCATGTGATCCATACTGTATTGACAGCCTGCCTCTATCTGCTTCTGGCGGCGGCCAATGTCCACGCCGGGGAACGGGCGCTGCTGCAGAACATCGTTAAGAACGAGACCCTGGGGCAAACGGTTCTGGGTCTTGCCATCACTGCGCGGCCGGAGTTCCGGCTCAAGATCTCGGGTCAAAGAATTGACTTGCTGCTGTCCGGCACCACTGTCGGCGCTTCGCTCGGCCGGTTGCCCCAGGACGGTTCGATCCTGCGGATTCTCCTGGCCCAGAAGGGACCGGATCTGCTGGTTTCCTTCCTGCTGGTACGGCCTCCCCGGGGGGCCAGGGTGGTGTCCGGCGGGGGCAAGCATGAACTGGCCTTGCATATCAGCTGGAACAGCGGCACCGGAAAGGTCCGGCCGGCCATTGCCACCCGCCTGCGCGGGGTGTCCGTAATCAACGGCAGCGGCACCAACGTCCGGGTAGTTGTCCGTTCACGCTATGCGCAGCGCTGGAAGTTTTTTTATCAGGAGTACCGGACCCCCATCGGCTGGGATATGCCGGTTCGTTACACCCTGCCCGAACTGCCCGGCCCAGGATCGAAACAGGCCCCGGCCGGGCTATTCCAGCAGGCCTGGCAGCACAGCCTGGCTGGCCGCTGGCCCGAGACCCTGGCCCTGCTGCGCCGGTTGCCCGCGGCCGAGGTGCTGCCGGCTGATCAACAGTCCTATCTTCTGTTGCACGGCGCGGCCCTTATCCAGGGAGGTGATTACGAGTCCGCCCTGGAACTTTACCGGCGGTTCGGCAACGCCTATCCGGCATCTCCGGATCTGAACACCTTCAAGGTTTTGCTCGCCGTCGGCCGGGCCCGGGCCGGCGATCCTTACGGTGCTGCCAGTGAGATCAACGACCTGGCCCGCCCAGGGGGCGAAAAGGGGCAATCCGCCCGGGAGGCCCGGGCCGGGTTGCTCCTTGCCGAGGTGTATCTGGCCACCGGGCGTCCCGGGGAGGCCCTGCAGATGCTGACGCGGATCACCGGCGGCGCCGGCCCGGCCCGGCTCTCCCGGACAGTGCTGCTGCGGACCGCCGATGCCCGGGCGGCCCTGGGCCGGTACGGCCAGGCCCGGGCGGGCTATGGAGAATGGTTGGCCCAGGCGGGTGCGGACAGCCTTGACCCTTATTCACTGGCGCACCTGGCCTTGACCCTTGAACAGCAGGGCGAACTGGCGCCGGCTGAAAAAACCTATATCCGTCTGGCCGGCCGGGTCCGGCAACCCGAAAGACGGGCCCTGGCATTGTTCGCCGCTGCCAGGGTCGCGCTGGCCAGGGGCGCGGCCGGCAGAGCGGCGGTCCGGTTCGCGGCGATCCGCAAGGATTACCCCGGCAGCGAAGGGGCCTTCCGGGCCTGGCTCAAGGAACTCGACCTGATGATGGTTGGGGATGCAAGGTCCCGGGTCCCGGACTGGAGCAATGCGTATAAGGTCATCGCCAGCACCGCCCCCGGCCTGGTTCTGCGCGGGGAAGCCGCATTCAAGTATGCCCTGGCCCTGGTTCTTGATGGAAAAGAACAGCAGGGGATTGGACTGTTACAGAGGTTCCGCCGGGATTTTGCCGGCAGTTCCCTGCGCCGAGAGGCTGAACTCCTGACCCTGGAAAAGCTGGAGCCGCTGGTTACCGAACTGGTGGGCGCGGGCCGGGCCCTTGACGCGCTGGTCCTGGTTGAACAGAACCGTGATCTGCTGGCCACCTATGTCCAGACCCCGGACTTTGTCCTGGCAGTGGCCGAGGCGTTTCTCGATCTGGGGCTGCCCGGCCGGGCCGACCGGGTCTGCGGTTATATGCTCGCCATTGCCGAGGGCACGGCAGCGGAAGAACGGTTTTACCTGCCGCTGGTGGAGTCGCTCTTTGCCGCTGGCCGTTATCAGGAGGTCTCCACTGCGGTACGCCGCTATCGCAAGCGGTTCCCGGCCGGGCAATTCCTGCTCCGGCTGCGGCTTTTCCAGGGCCGGGCGCTTCTGGCCCTGGGCAGGTTGGATGAGGCCGCGACCCTGCTGCCTGAACTTCAGGGGGAAGCCCCGGAGATTTCGATTCTGAGCGATCAATTGCACCTGGCCCTGGCGGTGCGTAACGGCGCGGACAGCGGTCCGTTAGGCGACCTGCTGGCCGCGGCTGCTCCCGGTGACCGGCCCGGGACGCGGTTGCTGCGTGCCGAACAGCTGCTGCGCCAGGGCCGGCCCGGGCCGGCCCTGGCGATTTTCCGGCAACTGATCGCCCTGGATGGGTTGGCTGACCAGGCCCGTTACCGGAGCGCCCAGATCTTGCTGAACCAGGGCGAACACCAGCGCGGGATAAACTTTTTACAGGAACTGGCCGACAAGGGCAGGGACCCCTGCTGGCGGAACCTGGCCCGGGAAATGCTGGCCATGGCCGGGGCAAGATAGTCCCGCGGATCCAGGAAATTGACTTAAGGGAGGAAAGTGATGCCCCGGACAGGCCTGTTTGACCGGACCATCGGTCTGCTGCAGAAGACCTTGGACCTGCGGATGCAGAATCAGCAGGTGATCTCGGCGAATATCGCCAATGCCGATACCCCGGGTTACCGGGCCGTCCATCTACGGTTCGAGGATGGGTTGAAAAGGGCCCTGGCCAACTCCGCTGCCGGGGATGTCCGGGACCCGGGTCCGTTGCCGGCCGCGGCCGGCAACTTCGAACATGTCCGGCCCCGGGTCGTCCGGACCGGCGACCCGGGCGGCATCGGCGACCGTAACGGGGTCGACCTTGAAGAGGAGATGATCGCCCTGGCGGAGAACCAGATGCTTTACGAGGCTGCCACCCAGATGATCAGCAAGAAGTTTGGGTTGCTTCGTTACGTTATCCAGGGAGGCAGATAGCCGGCCCGGTGGCCCGGAGTCGCGCGGCCCGGGATCAATTTCAGCTAAATTCAGGAGGGTGTATCAATGGACCTGTTTGATTCCATGAAGATCAGTTCGTCGGCCATGAAGGCCCAGCGGCTGCGGCTGAACACCATCAGCTCGAATATTGCCAATATCGAGACGACCCGGACCCCGGAAGGCGGGCCCTACCGGAAGAAGGAGGTTGTGTTCCGCAGCACCGGGAACATCTTTGCCCACCAGCTCGAACAGAACCTCCAGGGGGTCGTCCAGGGGGTCGAAGTGGCTGAAATCCGCAACAGCGCCGAGCCGCCCAGGATGATCTACGACCCCTCACACCCCGACGCCAACCCCGATGGCCTGGTAGCCATGCCCGGGATCAGCCTGTTCGAGGAGATGGCGGATATGATGACCGCCACCCGGGCCTATGAGGCCAATGTCACCTCAATCAAGGCTGCCAAGCGCATGGCGCTCAAGGCCCTGGAAATAGGGAGGTAATCAAGTGATGAAAGATATCACCCTGGTCAGTTACCTCAAGGCCCTGCCCCTGGCCGGGCCCGGCGTGCCGGCCGGGCCGGTGGCCGAGGGGTTTTCCCGGACCCTGCGGTCGGCAGTGGCCCAGGTCAACCGGAACCAGATGACCGCCGACCATGCGGTTGAGAATTTCCAGATCGGTGAATCGCGCAATCTCCACGAGGTGATGATCGCGGTGGAAAAGGCCGACATCTCGCTGCGGATGATGGTTCAGGTGCGCAATAAGGTGATTGAGGCCTATCAGGAAATCATGCGGATGCAGGTCTGATTATCCGTCCAATACCTTTTTAAACCTATCTTGAGATAACTATTGCCATGGCTGAAGACATCGGGAAAACCAGCGCGCCCCAGCTCAAAAACTGGCCCAACTCACGCAAACTGCTGCTGATCGTGGTGGCCCTGGTCTGTGTGGGAATTTTCGGGGCCATTATCCTGCAGGCACGCCATGCTGATTACCGGCTGTTGTACGCCAACATGGCCAACGGAGACGGGGCCGAGGTGATCCGTTGGCTCAAGGAGCAGAAGATCCCCTATCGGCTGGAAAACAACGGCACGACGATCCACATTCCAGCGGACCAGGTATATGAAGCCCGTCTGCGGCTGGCAGGTTCCGGTCTGCCCCGGGGCGGGGGGGTCGGTTTTGAAATCTTTGATAAGCAGAGCTTCGGCATGACCGATTTTTCACAGAAGGTCAATTACCTGCGGGCCCTGCAGGGTGAACTGAGCCGGACCATCTCCTCGCTGGCCCCGGTGGAGACGGCCCGGGTCCACCTGGTCATGCCGGAAAAGCGGGTGTTCCAGGCCCAGCAACAGGATACCACCGCGTCGGTGATCCTGAAGCTGGTGCCCGGCTCGGCCCTGAAGGAGAGTCAGGTTCAGGGGGTGATCAACCTGGTTGCGGGCAGCATCGAGGGACTGGACCCCGGCCGGGTGACAGTGGTCGATTCCAGCGGCCGGATCCTTTCCCGGCCGCCCCGGGCCGAGGTCGACGGGCTGGCATCTTCCGGGTTGATCGAGCGTCAGCTGTCGCTGGAACGGCAGTTGGAGGGGCGGGCCCAGTCGCTGCTGGACCGGGCCCTGGGCCTGGGTAATTCAGTGGTCCGGGTGACGGCGACTGTTGATTTCTCCCGCCTGGAACAGACCGAGGAACGCTATGATCCGGACGGCAGCGTGGTCCGCAGCGAATTGGTCACCGAGGAGAAGAGCGGCGGCCAGACGGCTGCCGGGGTGCCCGGGGTGGCTGCCAACCTCAAGAACGGCGGGGTGAGCGCCGGAGCCGCGGGCACGAGCCGCAGCGAGGAAACGGTCAAGTATGAACTGAGCAAGACGGTGAGCCGGAAGGTCTTGCCGGCCGGCGCCCTGAAGAGCCTGTCAGTGGCCGTGCTGGTCGCCGACCGCCGGACCCCGGCCGCGGGCTCGGCTCCCGGCTCGGAGCCCACCTATGTCCCGCGCACGGTTGAGGAACTGGCTGTTATCGAGAAGATGGTGCGGAGCGCGATCGGCGTGGACCCGGCCCGGGGTGACAAGTTCGAGATCAACTCCCTCCCCTTTGAAAACGGGTTCGAGATCGGACCGGTGCGGGAAGCGGCCCCCATGAGCGATATCTACATCTACCTGCCCTTTGTCAAGTACGGGCTGCTGGCGCTGGCCGCCCTGCTTGTCTACCTGTTGCTCGTCCGGCCGCTGCTGAAAATCCTGCGCCGGCCGGACTGGGTGGTGACGCCGCTCAAGACGGTGGGTGAAATCGAGGCCGAGATGGCCGGCGGGACCGGCGGCGAGGGGCAGAAGGCCCTGCCCCTCGCCGCTGACATGGACCTGGGCAAGCGGCTGCGCGAGCAGGTTATCAGCCAGAAGGCGCCCTATGCGCAGATCATCAGATCCTGGCTGCGGGAGGGTTGATCAATCATGGAATTCATGCAGCTGTCACGTCTGTCCGGGGTGGAAAAGGCGGCGATCTTTCTGCTCTGTCTCGGTGAAGAGGCCGCGGCCAAGGTGTTTGAGGAACTGGACAACGGAGATATCCGCAAGATCAGCCGTTGCATGATGGCCATGGACCATGTGCCGGCCAATCTGGCCCGCCAGGTGATCAGTAAGTTTGAAAAGGCCCAGGAAGAAAATGCCGGCATCTATGTCAAGGGCGAGGAGTTCGTGCAAAAGGCCATTGCCGGCAGCAGCAACCCGGAGCGCCGGGAGATGCTCATGGAACAGCTGGCCGCCGGGGTGAGTTTCCGTCCCCTGGAGACCATTGCCATGATGCCGCCGCGGATGGTTGCCGGTCTGCTGGAGCGGGAACATCCCCAGACCGTGGCCCTGATCCTTTCCACCCAGACCCCGGAACACACCAGCAAGATCATCGATTTCTTTGACGAGGATATCCGGGCGGACATCATGTATCGCATCGCCAAGATCGACAAGGTGTCGCCGGAGGTCATCCGCCAGATTGAAGAGTCGCTGCGTGAGGAGATCGGCATGGTGGTCAGCCGGGACCAGCAGCAGGTGGGCGGGATCGACAAGGTGGTCGATATCCTCGGCCGGATGACCAAGGGAAAGGACCGGATCATCCTCGGCCAGATGGAGACCAATGATCCGGCCCTGGTCGAGGCCATTCGGCGCAAGATGTTCACCTTTGACGAGTTGGTCTACATCGACATCCGGGGGATTCAGACCATCCTGCGGGAGATCAACAACGATACCCTGGTGATGGCGCTCAAGACCGCGGGGGAGGAAATCAAGGACAAGGTCTTCAGTAATATCTCCAGCCGGGCCGCGGAGATGATCCAGGACGACCTGGAGGCAATGGGGCCGGTGCGTCTCTCTGACGTTGAAGCGGCTCAGCAGGAAATCATCCAGGTCGCGATGCGGCTCGAGGAGGAAGGCAAGCTGGCCATTCCGGGACGGGGGGCAAGTGATGTCCTGGTCTGAGGTGAAGATCCACAAACAGGCCGCTCCAGACATGTTGCAGAGCCTGCGCTTTGCCGAGGCGGATCTGGCCGTTGCCGCGGATTGCCCCGGCCGGCCCGGCGATGAGTTTCAACTGGTGCAACTCTGCCAGTCGAGCCCGGCCCCGGCCGTTGCCCCGGCCCCTCCTGTTTCCGCGCAATTGCGGGAGGAACTTGGCGGCGCCACCGGGCCAACCGTCCGCGAGCAGCAGGAGCAGGAACTTAACCAACTGCTCGGTGCCCTGGCAACGGGCCTGGGAGAGTTGGACCGTTTGCGGAACAATGTGTTGAAGAACAGTACGCAGGACATGCTCAGGCTGGTCCTGGCGGTTGCCGAGCAGGTCATTCATTGCGAGGTCAAGGCTAATCACGAGGTCATTCTTTCGACCCTGGGGACAGCGTTGCAGAGCGCGATCAACTCTGATGAATATCATGTCAAGGTCCACCCGGACGACCTGGCGGTTGTGGTGGAGAACAAACCCCTGTTTCTGGCCAGCGTCAGCGGCCTGAAGAACATCACCCTGGAGGCCGACGAAAAGGTGAGCCGGGGCGGCTGTCTGATCGAGTCGGAACTCGGCCAGGTCGACGCCAGCATCGAGGGGCAGCTCGAAGAACTGAGACAGCGGCTGCAGGCAACCGTGGCGGACGAATAGATGAAACGTCTGCTGCAACAGGTGCGCACGGTCTCCACTCTGAAGGTGCGCGGCAAGGTCACCAAGATCGTCGGTCTGGTGGTTGAAGGGTATTGTCCGGAGGCCTCGGTGGGTACCCTGTGTGAACTGACCCCGCTCGGCGGCGGGGACCCGGTCCCGGCGGAAGTGGTCGGGTTCCGTGACTCGCAGGCCCTGCTGATGCCGCTGGGAGAGTTGCGCGGGCTCGGACCGGGCAGTCTGATCCGGGTCCGCAGCAGCAGTGCGGCAATGGGAGTGGGGGCGGGCCTGCTCGGCCGGGTCATCGACGCCCAGGGCGAGCCCATTGATGGTTCCCCGCTGCCAGCGCCGGACAGCGAGGTACCGATCTACGCCCTGCCGCCGGGACCGATGCAGCGCCGCAAGATCGACCGGCCGCTTGATCTCGGGGTGGGGGCGATCAACAGCCTGCTGACCTGTGGTCTGGGGCAGCGGCTGGGGATCATGGCCGGCTCCGGGGTGGGAAAGAGCGTGCTGCTCGGGATGATGGCCCGTCATGCCCGGGCCGATGTCAATGTCATTGGCCTGATCGGTGAGCGTGGCCGGGAGGTACGCGAGTTTATCGAACGGGACCTGGGCGAAGCGGGGCTGGCCCGCTCGGTGGTGGTGGTCGCAACCTCGGACCAGTCGCCGCTGCTGCGTAAACGCGGTGCCTTTGTCGCCACGGCGATTGCCGAGCATTTTTCCGCCCAGGGGTTGAGCGTCCTGTTGATGATGGATTCGGTCACCCGTTTCGCCATGGCGATGCGGGAGGTGGGGCTGGCGATTGGCGAACCGCCGACCACCAAGGGCTACACCCCTTCGGTGTTCGCCACCCTGCCGAAACTGCTTGAACGGGCCGGCAACTTTCGCGGCGGCGGGGGGATTACCGGGCTGTACACCGTGCTGGTGGAAGGTGATGACATGAATGAGCCGATTGCCGACGCAGTACGTTCGATCCTTGACGGCCATATTGTTCTCTCCCGGCAGATGGCGGCCAGGAACCACTTCCCGGCCATTGACATCCTGGCCTCGACCAGCCGGGTAATGCGGGATATCGTCACTGCCGAACACCTGGGCCAGGCCGGGCAGTTGCGGGAAATTCTCGCGACCTTTCAAGAGGCCGAGGACCTTGTCAATATCGGGGCCTATGTGGCGGGCAGCAATGCCAAGATCGACTACGCCCTGACCCGGATCAACGCGGTCAATGATTTTCTGCGCCAGGAGATGGACGAGAAGGTCGATCTGGCCGACTCGCTGGCCGGTTTGAAAAACCTGGTCACTGACCGGCGCGAGGGTGATCAGAAGACAGAGGACAGAAGGACAGAGGACAGAGGACAGAGGACAGAAAAAACAGTGGGTAGTGGGCGGTGAAAAAAGTTAATAGTTATTTGTTAATGGTAACGGGATGTTATAATCTCTCACCAATAATCAATAACGTAAACATTCAGTACCCCCCTCATGTCGGGAAAGGGGTCTTCTTCTACCAACGGCCGCTCCATTGAGAAGGGCCGGCTGTTCATAAACAGGCTATCAAGCAGGAACTCGCTTCGCCGCAACGGTGATTCGGAATCCATAAGCATATCCTGCCGAAGTTGTTTCAAATTCCGCTTTTGCCGTCACGGCCGCGGCTCAGGGTCCGCTACACCGTTCGGTATAAGAAAACCCCTTTCCCGGTCCAACCTCAAACGTACGGGGTTTACCGAAACCTTAC
>JAKITW010000097.1 GCA_021647905.1 Desulfobacterales bacterium
TTCGCCGCAACGGCGATTCGGAAGCCATAAGCATATCCTGCCGAAGTTGTTTCAAATTCCGCTTTTACCGTCACGGCTGCGGCTCAGGGTCCGCTACACCGTTCGGTATAAGAAAACCCCTTTCCCGGTCCAACCTCAAACCTACGGGGTTTACCGAAACCTTACCCACAAAAAACTTGCAATTTCCCGGGAAGCGATATAAATTCACTGATAAGAATAATTCTCAACTGTTTCATGTGTCCGTCAATGCCAACCAAGGGGAGAGGCCATGCACTTTTTTGACAAGCTCGGTGTAGAGACAAAGGGAGCGTACATTGATTGGAGTCTGACCCCGGCAGACACCTTTGGGATGTTTGAAAGTTGGGGCGGCAAGGAGCGGATCCGTAATAAAACGGAGCGTTTTTATTATTTTTACGTGGACAACTGGGGCAAAAGGCCCTGGGTCTGCCTGATGGAACGGGGGATCAAGTATGCCCGGGTCCTGGCCCGGATCGAGGCGCCGCAGGAGTTGGTCGACCAATGCGTCCGCAATCAGGGCCTTTCATCTTATGACCAGAGTTACGCCATTGATGCCCCCTTGAGGCAATGGCTCAATCATAATGTTGTGGAGCCCGGCGATCTTTCGCAGGTGGTGGTGCTCGTTGAACACGGTTCCGGGCTGGTCCGGGAAACCGGTCTTCCCGGCAGGGCGGAGACGGGCCCGGATATGGTTCCGGTGACCCTGCGGAGCCGGCCGATGAAGGTGCTGGAAGCAGATATTGACTCCCTGGTCCGACAGGGGAATTTTTTTGACCGGCATCACAACCCGGGCGGAGATTTCCCGAAATTTCTGGTTGATAATGAAGATGGCGAGACAGTGACCGAAATGGCCGGCGGCTTGATGTGGCAGCGGGGCGGCAGCGATATCACCTCGATCCGGACCGGCCGGAACATTGTCGCCGAACTGAACCGGGCCCGTTTCAAGGGTTTCAACGACTGGCGCCTGCCCACCATTGACGAGGCCCTTTCCCTCATGTGCCGGGACAAAAACGGCCAGGGGTTGTTCCTCCACCCCTGTTTCTCGGTGGAGCAGCCCTTTATCTTCACCGCGGACCAGCGCCGGCCCGGGGGCCATTGGTTTGTCGATTACAGCAATGGCACCGTGTTCTGGGCCTCGGGCTTTAATCCCGGCGGTTTTGTCCGGGTCTGCCGGAAGGCAGGGGACAGGGGACAGAAGACAGAGGACGGAGGACGGATGACGGAGGACGGATGACAGGGGACCCTCCTTCGCCTGATGGCTACGGCGGGCAAGCAGAAAAAATATGGAGCAGTGATCATGGACCGGAATATAATATTTTTCTGACTCTGACTTTCTGACTTCTGACTTCTGACTTCTGACTTCTGACTTCTGACTTCTGACTTCTGACTTCTGACTTCTGACTTGCACCCTGCACCCTGCACCCTACGCCCGGCGCTGGTGAAGCTGGCGGAGCGGGGTGATTTTACGGATCCGGTCCATGGACAGGCGGTCCCAGAAGATCCGCGGTCTGCTTTTTTTCTGTTGCGGGAAGCGATGGATTCCATCAATATCCAGGATGCCGGTCAAGGGGATGTCCCAGGGATCGATCGGCAGCAAGGCGGTCCCGGTCGTTGCCATGGCCAGGAAGGCCGCATCCCGGGCCAGCCCTCCGGCCTCGGCCAGGATGGCGCCGGCCAGATCGAAAAAACCCTTGCCGTTTCCGAGCCGGTTACCCCTTTGATCCACTGCCACCGCATCGGTGAGCAACAGGCCAATGTTGAGGCTGTCAAGTTTTTCCAACCCAAGATACTCTCCGAATTGATCCATCCCCTTGGGGGTTACGCTAAAGCCCAGTTTTGGGAAGGGGATCGTGCCGGGTCGCAGCAGGACAAAACCGTTTTTCAGGCTGGGGGTCGGCATCAACAGGCGCTTGTTGTCCAGCAGACTGTTGATCCGGACCTGGTGCAGGCAATGGGCCGGGGTGACAAAGATGGTTCCGGCCCGGCGGTAGACCTCGTCTTTTCTAAGCAACTCCGCCATTCTGCCCCAGTTTCCTGTTTGCGGTTGACCTGGTCCCTGGTCCAGGAACATTGCCCGGACCCGTTCCTTTTCGGTTATTCCTGTCATATTTTTCTAACTGCCGGTGGTAAAGGAAGTGCGGGCTGGAGGTCGACAATCACCCCTGTTTGATCTGGAGAGGCCATTGTCCTGCCCTGTTGGCCGGCTTTGATTAACAGGTGTCAGAGGACAGAGGACAGAGGACAGAGGATGGAAAAGAACAGTGGACAGTGGGCAGTGGACTGTGAAAAAATATGGGGCGAATCGTGGCCCGGAATACAATACTCCCTGTCCCCTGCACGCGGTGATCAGAGCTGGGCGATCTTGCTGCGGTCCGCAAGGACCGGAATACCCGGGCCGTGCTGCTGCTGGCGGCGGGGGCCGGCGGCCGCCAGCTTGCGGCCGGCCGCCCGGCCCGGGCGCTGTTTTTCAGCAAACCCGTACTCCACCAACCTGCTGATGTCCTTCCACATCGAGCTGCTGCCCAGCAGCGCAACCACTATTTCCGTTTGCCCTCGTTTGAATTTACCCACATAGGTCTGGCGGGCCGCGTAGGTGTAACCGGTCTTGCCGCCCTGGGCCCCGTCGATCCGCCAGAGCGCCTTGTTGTGATTGCGCAGGGTGGTGCCGTCCATGCCTTTCATCGTGGCTCGTTGGATACGGGCCGCGAACTCCTTGTTTTTCATGGCCTTGTTGAAGATTGTCGCCAGGTCCCGGGCCGTGGTCTGCTGGCCCTTGGCAGTGAGCCCGGAGGCGTTCTTGCAGATGGTCCGGAAGGCCCCCAGTTGCCGGGCCTTGCTGGTCATCATTTTGGCAAATGCCTTTTCAGAGCCGGCCATTTTTTCGGCCAGGGCCACGCTGGCGTCGTTGGCCGAGGCCACGAGGACCGAGTCGATCAGATCGTTGGCATGATATGATCTGCGCGGGTCCAGGTAGACCTTGGAACGTGGCATCCGCGCGGCCCGGCGGCTCACCGGAACCTGGTCCCGGTTATTCAGTTGCTGGATGGCGATCAGGCCGGTCAGCACCTTGATGGTACTGGCCGGCTGGCCGGGCCGGTTGGGATCCAGGGAGAACAGGTGACGACCGGTGCGGGCATCAATGACAATCGCACTTCGGGCTGAAAGTTTTCTGGCCAGTCCAGTGGAAGAAATGGCGCTTTTATTGATGCTTGCCGCTCTGTTCCTTTTGTGCCCTGATGTCTTGGCAACAGGAGGCCGCCGTTTATGAATAGTGCTGATGATCGGCCATTTTTGTACTGTTGGAGGGCCTTGGGCAGAGACGGATCTCGGGGAAAAAGGGGCACAGAGACAGAAAACCAGGAGAACAATCAGGCTGTGAGTCACTGCTTTCATGGGCAAGCACACGCTGCTTGTTTTGGTTGCTTGTCTACTGGAATAATTTTGAGAAGATGTAAGTTAATCAGTCATCTACAGAAATTGAAGTAAAATGTCAAATAAAATTTAAGGATATTGGCTATCTTGTTGTTTGCGCGTAATTCTTTTTTTTCATGTTTTTTTGGGGTTAACAGCCGGGCCGGGGAGCGCCGGGCGTAAACATTCAGTAAACCCCCTCCTATCGGGAAAGGGGTCTTCTTCTACCAACGGCCGCTCCATTGAGAAGGGCCGGCTGTTCATAAACAGGCTATCAAGCAGGAACTCGCTTCGCCGCAACGGCGACTCGAAAGCCATAAGCATATCCTGCCGAAGTTGTTTCAAATTCCGTTTTTGCCGTCACTGCCGCGGCTCAGGATCCGCTACACCGTTCGGTATAAGAAAACCCCTTTCCCGGTCAAATCTCAAACGTACGGGGTTTACCGAAACCTTACCGCCGGGCTGGTGGCAGTGCAGGGCCCCTGCCCGGGCAACCTTATTGGTAATAGTCGCGGTAGATGGCATATTCCTGTTTTGTAATCTTGGTGCGATTGAGTACAAAACCGAGGAATTTTTCCTCAGGAAGCAGGGCCAGGGCCTTTTTCACATTCTGGATCGAGGTCCGGCCGGCCTGGACAACAAAAAGGATTCCGTCAACCAGCGGGGCAAAGGCAACCGCGTCGGCCCCGTACAGGACCGGCGGGGTTTCGAAAAAGATGTACCGGTCCTTATAGCGGTTTTTCATCTCAACGATCAGGTCCTTCATCTTCGGAGAGCCGATGAGTTCGGTGCTCTCCTGGATGGTCCGGCCCCCGGAAATAAAGGTCAGGTCCTCAATGTCGGGCCGGATGAGAAGTTCACTGATCGGCACCTCATCGACCAGATAATCGATCAACCCCTTGGGGCTGTCAACCCCCAGCCGTTTATGGATGTCCTGTCGTTTCAGGTCGCAATCAACCAGGAGCACGGTCTGGGCGAATTCCTTGGCAAAGGTGAGGGCCAGGTTGATTGCGGTGAGGGTCTTTCCTTCGTCCGGCAGGGCGCTGGTAATCATTATCGTATTCCAGCCCTTTTCCCTGGTCCGCTGCAGGATCTGGGTCCGCAGGAGCTTGTAGATCTCAACCTCGACCGAGTCGGAGGAGATACACACGCAGCGGTTTTCCTGCAACTTCCCGGGCTCAAGGATGACCTGGGCGGTTGATCCGGAATTGTTGGCCGGCGCTCCCCCGGCCGTGTCGAGCGTTTTTTCTCGGTTCATGATCTTTCCGTTGTTTTTTCCGCTTGAGCAGGCCCGGCCCGGTCATACGCCGAGTTTTCGCGACAGCTTGGCCCACAGCACGTTGAGGTCCATGACGTAAAGATGGAAAAGGAGTACCGCCCCGACCAGCAGGACAACCGCGCCCACGGCCAGGCTCAGATGTTTGATCCGTTGCCGGGTTAAATCCTTTGTAGTGACGATTTCCGGGATGCTGACCAGTACCGGCCGGGAAGTGGCCCGAGCAAGATCTTCGGCGTTATAGACCGCATTGTCGGTGAACTCCTTTAAGGCCGCCGTGCCGACCCCGGCGCCGACAGCCAGAACAAGCCCGACCAGGATAATGGCCAGCCGGTTCGGTTTATACGGTTTTTCCGGCATCCGGGCCGGATCGATCAGGGTAAAGCGTTCTCCTTTCTGATCTTTTTCAAGCCCATAGGCAACCTTTGACTCCATCAACTTCCGGGAGAGATCGTCATACTTGGCCTGGGTGGCGTCCCGCTGGATAACCAGGTTTCTGTACTCTTCGCCGACCCGCGGTGTCCTTGCCACCCGGCGCTGGTAGACAGCCGCCTTTTTTTCAAGATCCTTGATCTGCTTGCCCAGGGATTTAATCTCCATGACAGTGGTCGCCAACTGGGACGCCAGTGAGATATAGGCGGGGTTGTCCGGCTGTTCTTCTGTTGAGGCAACGGATTTTTTCAACTCGGCATACTGTTTCTCAAGTTCGGCGATATCCGCCCTGGTCTTGGTCACGTCGGGGTATTCAGCGGAAAACCTGGTCTGGTAAAAGGCCAACTGGCTGCGCAACTCCTTCAGCCGGTCTTTTTTATCGGCCAGGGCCAGCTGCGCCGGGGTGGTGGCCAACTGGCCCCGCAGGTATCCCTGTTTTTCCTTAAGGCTGCGCAGCTGTTCGAGCAATCGCTCCAGGGTCAGTTCCACCCGCTGCAGGACCTGGAGATTGACCTGGAGAAACTCGGGCAGCTCATTGGCGTGCCGTTCCTTGAACCGGGTGATGGTGTTATCGTACTTGACCAGATCGATTTTTATCTTGTTGAGCTGGCTCTCAATGAATTCGGAGGTGCCCATGGCCTGTTTCTCTCGAACCTTGAGGTTTTCCTTAAGGTAGAGCGAGGTGAGCAGATTGGCGACCTGGTAGGTCTCCTTGGCGGTCTCGCCCTCATATGAAAGGGTAAAGGCGATGGTGGCGGTGCCCGGCCTGCCGGTGCGCGGGTCGATTATATCGGCGCTTATCTGGCCGAGTTTTATGGAGTCCCGCAGGATATCAACCAGTTCCTCCCGTGTTTTCCTGTCCCGCAGGTCGGGATAGAGATTAAAACGGTCGATAATGTCGTTGAGCCGCGAGTAGCTCATTATCTTCTGGTTAATCGATTGCAGGCGCTGTTCAGCATAGCTGGTTACCGAGGACATTACGAATTCGACCGGGATCTCCTGTTCTTCAATCAGGATGGTGGCAGTGGATACATAGATGGCGGGCAGGAGCAGGGCCACCAGCACCGCGGCCAGAAAAACAATGGCAGCCGGGGTTATCAGGCTCCACTTTCTCCGCTTTAATATCGCGATATAATCATTGACCGTCATTTCTTGCGGTTCCATGCTTTTCACCTTTGTCGGTCTCGCAACCACCCGCTCGACGGACGTGATTCGTCTTGTAACTTGTTGATTTTATTGGGTGGCATTTGAAGCCTTTCGGGTTGTTACGAGTTCATCACCTTTGGTAATCCGGTTTTTTCAACAGGGCCGGATTATTCAAACAGCGCGGATTGATATCTGAGCTGGAAAAAGAGAAGGCTGCGTTTTTTATCGGTATCGTCCTTGGAATCACAGATGCGGGTCAAGGTATAGGCGGCGATCAGATCGAGATCATCGGTTATCCCGTAGCGGAGCCGGGGGCGGATGCGAAAGGTCTGCTCATCGCTGTCCCGGCCGCCGAGCTGACCACGCTCGGTCCGGTTCCGGTAATACCCGGCGCTGAGCTTTCCCCGGACCGTGTCGGAGAACTTCCGGCCCAGCTCCAGCACTGCCGAGGTTTTTTCGGTTGTCCCGATTCTGCCGCTGGCCGCGGCCATATCATGGGACAGGCTGATGTCGCTGCTGGTGTATATCCCCTCGGAGGAAAGGGAGACCGTTCCCGTTGCTCCCCACGAACCCTCGGTCAGGCCGATGGCCTCGTACCTGGTCGACGTATACCGGGGACCGATGGAGATATCGCCCCGCAGGGTCTCGCTGAAATCCCGGCTGACGCCAACGGTCAGGTTATAGTTTTTTATTGCCACCCCGGGATAATCATATCGTCCGGCGGCAACATTCACCCTGGCCGCGGTGGGCTTGGTAAAGGCGCTCAGGTTGCGGCTGAGCCCGAGGCCGAGGTTATACGATTCTAGGTCAAGGGAATCCGAGCCGGCAAAATCATCGCTTGAATAAGCCGCGTTTCCGCTGACCGCGGTTTTTTCATCCGCCAGCATATAGCTCCAGGCAAAGGAGTACTGCTGGCGGTCGCGGGCCTCGGTACCCAGCACCAGGCCGGTCTCCTCGATATCGCGGTCAGGCCGGGAGTCCCGGGTGAAAGTCGCTGAGGCGGACAGGGACAGGCGCGGGCTCAAGCGGTATTCGAACCGGCCGGAGAGTTGATGGTCCCAGTCATCGAACTGTTTGTTCTTGGCATGGTAGATTCGGTTGAGCCGCCCGGTCAGAGAGGCTTTGAGCCGTTCCGACATCCGGCGGAGCCCGATTTCGGGGGAAACGGTGGTAATGAAATCATGGCGCTCATTGTTCCGCGTAAACAGGATATTGTCATTGTACTCCTGGCGCAGGGTCAGGGCCGGGATGATCTCGAGCCGGCCGCTCTTACCGCTGGCCGGGTTTGGCGGAACGGCGAACAGGAGGCCGGCAACAAGCAGGGTGATTTTTTCTTTCATGGCGACTCTACGGGGTACGGCTGCTCAGGGAACAACGAGTACATCCCCGCGTTGCAGCAGGATGTTCTGGGCCAGGTTCCTGTTGTCGGCCACCTCGTCATAATTGAAAGAGAAGCTGGTGGTTGTCCCCTTCTCTTGCCTTAAGATTCGAATCCTGTCCTTTTTGGCAAACGGGGTGAGTCCGCCGGCCAGGGCCAGGCCCTGCAGGACGTTGATATTGGCGTTCAGGACAAACCGGCCGGGCTGGCGGACCTTGCCGATCACATAGATCAGCATACTGTTGATCTGGTTGACGCTCACCGACAGAACCGGATCGGTCACATAGCGGGAAAGTTTCTTTTCCAGCTCCGATTTCAGCTGGGCAACGGTTTTGCCGGCAGCCACCACCTCGCCGATCAGCGGAAATGAGATCCTGCCGTCCGGCAGGACAATAACCCCCTTGGTCAGGTCCTTGTTTTTCCAGACCGAGACCTCAAGCATGTCCCCGGGGCCGATCACATAGCCGGTGTGCGGCGGCCCTGCCGTGATTTCGCCGGCCGCCAGGGGCAACCACGCCAGACAGACCACGATGAAAATCAGATATCCGGTAACCTCTTTCATATCCTGTTTCCCACCCGTTTATATGGAAGTCGTTCCGGACGAAGCGCGGTGTCCGGGGAGATTTTCATTGTTCGTTGTGGCTGCGGCCCAGAAGTTATGGTCCAGCCATGGTTTGTTTTTATGGTAAACATTCAGTAAACCCCTCCTGTCGGGAAAGGGGTCTTCTTCTACCAACGGCCGCTCCATTGAGAAGGACCGGCTGTTCATAAACAGGCTATCAAGCAGGAACTCGCTTCGCCGCGGCGGCGA
>JAKITW010000098.1 GCA_021647905.1 Desulfobacterales bacterium
CCTGCCGAAGTTGTTTCAAATTCCGCTTTTGCCGTCACGGCTGCGGCTCAGGGTCCGCTACACCGTTCGGTATAAGAAAACCCCTTTCCCGGTCCAACCTCAAACGTACGGGGTTTACCGAAACCTTGATGAACTCGTAACAACCCGAAATGCTCCAAATGCCACAACACAAAATCAACGAGTTACAGTGCGAAACACGTCCGTCTCGTGGTTTTTTACGAGACCGACAAACCTTACATCCTGCTCAAGACGGTTTTTCCGGTTTCCCCCTGATCTTGTTCAGCAACCACAGGCTGAAAAAAATAACCGCGATAATCCCCAGCCCCAGGAGTATCTTCAGGTAGCGCTCAAGCCCGTCCGGTTCAACGGACTCCTGGAGGCGCAACCCCTTGTCAACCGGCACCTTGATCTGCAGACGATGCCCCATCCGGTCATATACGAGGATTTCCCAGGTCCCGGCCCGGTCCGGGAAAAAGGCAAACCGCCCGTTTTTATCGGTTTTTCCGGACTGAAAACGATCCTCCCGGCCCGGCGCAAAGATGGAGACAAACATCTCGGCCGCCGGCCGGTTGTCGTCAAAAAAGGCCTTGACGACGATGCCGCCGGTACCGGTGGAATACCGGATACCGTGGGCCGCCGCCGGCCGGTCGGCCGCCGGAAACAGCAGGATCAACAGCAGGCATGCGAGGAAACAGGGCTTCATTTGATTTCAAAGGTCAGGGAGGCGGAGAAATCGACCTTGTGATTGGTCACCACCATCCAGACCCCCGGCCGGTCGATCTTGATCCGGGCGATGCCCTGTTCATCACTCCTGGCGAGAACGGGAAAGGGTTCATCTTCCGAGGAATAGCCGGCATAGGTGCCGTAAACATAGGTTGCCAGGGGTTTTCCCTGGTACAACACCTTAACGGGTAAAAATTGACCGGCCCGCACCTCAGTGGGATTCTTCAGCGGCACGATCTCGATGCGATGGCCCACCGGCCTGCTGATCGTAGCGGAACCCCTGGTGACAACGATGATTGACTTGGCATATTTCTCGGACGGCACATGCAGCTTGTCCCCTTTTCTCTTTTTGGCCGCTGCCACGATATAGGTGCCCTCCTGGCGGCACTGCACCTCCCCGATCCTGGCCCCGGCCGGCCGGCCGTAACTTTCGCCGCTGAACTCTTCCCTTGTTTTTTCTATTTCTGTTTTCCGGCCGTCGGGCGATATATAGAAGAATTCGCTGAGCTGGTCCTGTTTTACCAGGATCCCGTAGTGGGGATAATTATGGCCGAAAACGACCTTGGCATCGGTTTTTCCGGGAGATTCCAGAAAATGACGGTCAATGTTCAGCCAGAGGTCATGGGCTGATGCCGGGCCGGTGAAAGCAACGGCCGCGGCCCAGAAGGCGGCCGCCATAACAAGCAGGGTTGATTTTTTGTTCATGATGAGTCTCCTTTTTTTGTCTTGAAGGGGTAATTGATCACCGGCCGCGGCCGGTGATCGCGGGTGTCGCGTTAAAATGAGAAGTCCAGCTTGACCATAAAGGTCCGGCCGGTGCGGAAATTCGCCTCATCCCCCTTGTCCGAGTCAAAAACATTGTCCGCCTCAAGGGAGAGCTTCGCGGTTGGGCCGAGCTGCTTGTAAATCTTGGCGTCAACCACTGTGTGGCCGTTGATCTGCGCGGTGTTGGCGGTGTTGGTGTACTGTTTTGAATTGCAGGAAATGGTGGCGCTCATCCCCAGGCCGTAATCCGGCAGCTCATAGGCCGGGGTCAGGCTGAGTTGATGCTCGGGGGTGTAGGTCAGGTTGTTGCCGTTTTCCTTGTTTTCCGAATCCGTATAGGTATAGGAGATGGCCAGGGAGAGATCTTCGGCCGGCCATATCCTTGAGAGGATCTCGATACCCTGGATGGTGGCCTCTTCGACATTCCGGTAAAGCAAAAGCGGCTTGCCGTTGTAAAGCGTGCCGCTGTCCTCCCGGATCACCAGTTCCTTTACCTGGTTTCGAAAATAACCGGCGCTGAACATAATGCTGTTTTCCCGCAGCCATTGTTCAACCCCGACCGAGTAACCGATGGCGGTTTCCGGCTTCAGCCCTGGATTGGATTGGGCGTAAAAGGAACCATGGTTATAGGGCGCGTCATAGTAGAGCTGGCGAATGGTGGGGGACTTGAAGGCCCTGCCCACCGAGGCCCGCAGCGTTGTTGCCCCGGAAAGCCGGTACATGGCGCTGAGCTTGGGATTGAACTCGGCGCCAAAGGTGGAGTGGTCGTCGTAACGGATGCCGGGCACCAGGCTCATCTCCCCGTCCAGCAGGGTGATTTCGTCCTGGAGGTACAGGCTGAAGATATCCACATCCCTGTTGACCGCAACCCGGCTGCCGTCCGGGTTGTCAATGGTGTAGTCAATGGACTGGCGCTGGAATTCGGCGCCGCTGGTAAGGGCATGGGTTTCATTGGCCAGCCAGGTGTACTGTCCCTCTGCCTGGTGATAGGCGATGTCGCCGTACTTGTGGCCATAGGTGTTGTCAACGAAGCCATGGTTGAAGTTCCAGTTATAGGTGAAACCCTTGAGCGAAAAGAGGTGCTCCTCGCCGGCCTGCCAGTTCACCCTGGTCGATAGCCGGTAACTCTCCTCCTTGCGGTTGTCCTTTTTTTCATAATCGCTTACTTCGCCCTTAACAGAGAGTTTGGTCCGGCCGGTCAGGTCGGCATCCACCTTGGCCAGCAGGGAGTGGCGCTCGGAATCGATCCGGCTCCGGCCGCTGTCCTGGGCGCTCTCATAGTTGTATTGCAGCAGGTAACCGATCTTTTCCAGGGGATGATCGCCAAAATAAACATATGCCTGGGACTGGTTGCGGTTTTGCTGCGAAGGTTTCTGGACCACGTTGTTCTTGATCCGCTCCTTGACCGTGTACCAGCCATGGGCGGCGCCAACGCCGATCACCTGTTTTTTCGGGATTCGCCGGGTGATGATGTTTATCACCCCGGCCATGGCGTCGCTGCCGTACAGGGCCGAGCCAGGCCCCTTTACCACCTCGATTCTTTCGATCATCTCCACCGGGATCTGGTTGAGGCCGATACCGTATTCCCCCATGCCGCCGCTCTGGCCCGGACCCATGACCCGCTCGCCATCGACCAGAATCAGGGCATAGCCGTCGTTGAAGCTCAGGCCGCGCATGGTGGCATGCCAGGTATAGGTGCCAAAGGTATCGTCGTGGGCCGAGGTGGATACACCAGGGATGCTCGCCAGGACCGCCATGGTGTTCTGGGCATTGGTTCTGGCGATATCTTCCCGGCTCACCACCACTGTCTCCACTGGTACGTCCTTCAAGGTGTGGGGGGTCCTGGTGCCGGTCACCACCACCTCCTGCAGAACCGCCGGCGTCTCCGGGGCTGCCTGGCCGGCCAGGGCCGTGGTCGTTGCCCCGGCCGCAATGGCGCCGAGGGCAAGGATTATGGCAGGGGCCGGAACCGACGCCAACCTGCCGCTTGAACGTGCTTTCATTTTTACCTCCCTTTTGTGGTTGATATTTGCTTGTTTTGTCATACGTTTTTAATTTTCGTAACACTACTTTGACAAAAAAATAGCCCCCGGCCGATATGGGCCACTCCCCGCCTCATCCTCCATGCCGGTGGGGGTGGCTGCCGTAGGGGTGAATGTGGCGATGGTCATGGAGGCAGGATTTGTCGCACTGTGCCACCCGGCCATGGTCCATGGCCTGGATATCCCGGCAGGTCTCGGCCAGGAAGTCCCAGTCATGGGAGATGATGATCCGGGCGAGATCAAGCCGGTCGAGGATCTCGATCAGCCGGTCCCGGGTGGCCGGATCCAGGTTGTTGGTCGGCTCGTCCAGGAGCAGGGCCCTGGGCTGCATGGCCAGGATGGTGGCCAGGGACACCAGTTTTTTCTCGCCCCCGGAAAGCTGGTGGGTGACCCGTTTTTCCAGGTCTGCCAGGCCCAGTTCACCAAGGGTCCGGCGGGCCGTCTTCCGGGCCTCGGCCGGGCCGGCGCCCAGGTTAAGGGGGCCGAATGCCACATCCTCCAGCACGGTGGGAGAAAAGAGCTGGTCGTCGGCATCCTGGAAGAGCAGGCCCACCTCCCGGCGCAGTTGCCGGAACTCCTTTTCATTCCGCACCGGCCGGCCCCTGAAAAAGAGAGTGCCGGCCCGGGGCGTGAGCAGGCCCACGACCAGGTGAAACAGGGTGGTCTTGCCGCAGCCGTTGGGACCGATCAGGCCGATCCGCTGCCGTTCCTGCAGGGCAAGGTTTACCCGGTCCAGCACCGGTCTCGCCGCGCCGGGATAGGCAAAGGAGATGTCTTTTAATTCGAGCAAAAGGGGCATGATCACCAGGAATCAATTCATAATCTCAATGACTCCGAGTGTAATCACCACAGCCATGATTGTGAACAGTAATATCAGGTCGCTCCGGGTCATCATCGGTTCATCCAGGCTGTAAAAGCGGCCGTCAAAACCGCGCAGCAGCATGGCCTGTTCCACCCGCGCGGCCCGGTTCCAGCTCTTCACCAGGGTCATGCCGAAGAGATGGCCATAGGTCCGGTAGGTATGCAGGTTGGTGCCGGGCCGGAAGCAGCGGAGCCGGGCGGCCCGGGCCAGCCGCTGGTATTCCCGGCTGATCACGAAGATATAGCGGTAGGAAAAGAGCAGCAGCAGACAGAGTTTGTTCGGCAGCCGCAGACCCTCCAGGCCGCGGCCCAGTTCCGCCACCGTGGAAGTGGCCAGCAGGGTGATGAACACCAGGATGATAGCGTTCGCCTTGATGGTGATCAGGGCGGCCAGTTCCACCCCTTGCCGGCTTATACTTATGGGGCCGAGCCGGGCCAGGGCGTCCCCCGGGTAGGTCAGGGGCAGGGTAAGCCAGAGAAAGGCGATAAAGCCGTTCACCAGCAGCAGCCGCCCCAGGACCTGGCCCGGCCCGAGCCTGGAGAGCAGCAACAGGATGATGCCGGTCAACAGTCCGGCCAGGCCGGTATAAAAACCGTGGCCCAGGGCGATCACCAGGGTCAGGGCCATGGCCGCGATCAACTTGACCCGGGTGTTGGTCCGGTGCAACAGGGAGTCGCCCTGGCTGAATCTTTCAAAGGTCATTCAGACTGGTACTCATCCAGATAGATCCACAGCACCGCGCCCAGTTCCACCCCCTTGGCCTCGCCCTTGGGGTTGTTCAGGGTATAGTCGGCCTGGTTCAAGGCGGCAAAGCCCCACCAGCCGGCCCGGGGGCAGGTAAAGGTAAAGATTCCGTCTCCATCGGCCTTGATCACCTGGGTGACGTGGTAATCGCTGGGCGCGGCAAGGGAGTTGTCCTGGTTATAGAACTCCACCTCCACCTCGGCATTGGCCACCGGCCTGCCGCCCATCAAGACCTTGCCGGTGAAGCTGTTGCCAGCGTAGTTGCCAAAGGGCCTGAGCATGGGCACGATCTCGGTGGGCAGCCCCATTGGCCGGTCCCAGCCCTCGTCAGCGCCAAAGGCGGCGACAATGGTCTTGGTGTAATGGATGATCGAGAGATCCTCGGCCGGCTCCCAGTAAGGCCTGGGCTCCATGGCAAAATGGTAGACCCCGGGCCGTTTGACCCGGAAGGTGGTCTGCCAGGCCCGGTGGTCCATCACCGTTGTCTCCTTTAACGAGCCAAGCAGGTCGGTGCGCTTGCCGTCCTTGAGCACATAGAATTTTTCCGGCCGCGCCAGGTCCATGCCAATGGACTCAAAGGGATGGGAAAAAGACAGGGTAAGCTGCACCGATTTTTTGGCCTGGGTAACGATGTTCCGCGACGGGATCACCATGCCGAAATGGGCCAGGGCCTGGTTGGCCGCGGCCAGCAGCAGGCCGACCACACAAGTTGCGGTAATTATTCTGCGAATCATTTTTTTTCTCCTTTTTTCGATTTAAAGTATGCAATGATTCCCGCCATGCCGATGAGGTAGCCGATGCCGCCCAGGATGTCCTGGAATCGCGGCCCCTGGTCCAGGCTTTGGACCAGCATGTGTTTGATCGGGCCCAGCTTTTTGTCCATGGCCTGTTCCACCACCCGGCGGACAAGCTCTTCGTCCGTTGATATGGTTTGGGTCGTATTGCCTGCCGGGGCAACCCCGGCAACCGCGGCAACCTTGTCCGGCGCGCTGGTCGCAACGGTTTCGCCCTGTTGCTCATCATCCAGGTACTCGTCCGCTGCCAGCAGCCATTCACCGCGATGCCCCTCACCGACATTGATAATGATCCGCAGGTCCAGCCGGTCGCGCCGGGCCTCCGCCGGGATGGGGAAGCGAAAATTCCCATGGTCATCGGTGCGGCAGGTGAAGAGGGTCCTGCCGTTGGCCGCATCCTGAACAATGATCTCCGAGTCCCTGGGGGCCCGGCCGCCGCTGAAGGCGGTCTCGCCAATAATGGTATTACCCTCGCCATAGGCAAAGATCCGGACCTTGTGGGCCAGGGCCGGTGTGCTTAGCAGAAGGCAGAACACGAAAAACAGAAGACAGAAGGTTGATACTGTTTTGCTCGTCATATCCAGGTACCAATGTTTCTACTGCTTGATTTTATAATGAAAGTCGCCACAAAGACGGGTCCTTGCCATGGCGGCGCGATGCCTTTCATTGTTTCGTTGCCGCTGGCCGATATTGTCCGGCCAGACCGGTCAGACCCAATATTTGCGGTTGAACCCTGGCCAGGAAAGAGACGGCGAACATGGTGATAAAGCCCTCGATGATCATCACCGGCAGGTGGGCGGCAACAACAATTTTGGCAGTGGCCATAAAGCCCGTGTCCGACAGGGCCAGGGACAGGGCCACCAGCAGGGTGGCCAGGAAGACCGAGAGAAAGCCGCCGGCAAATGCGGCCCAGGGCCTTGATTTCGGTTGGCTCAGCCAGGGCCGCAGCAGGTAGTAGCAAAGCACGGCCGGGGCCGCCATGTTGAAGGTGTTGACCCCCAGGACCACCAGGCCGCCGAACTGGAAGAAGATGGCCTGGAGCAGCAGGGCGGTAAGGATTGCCGGGAAACTGGCCCAGCCCAGCACCATCCCGAGCAGACCGTTTAAGATCAGGTGGACGCTGCCCGGCCCCAGGGGCACATGGATGAGGGAGGCCACGAAAAAGGTGGCCGACAGGATTGACACGGTCATGATCCGGTCATAATCGAGTTTTTTCAGACCGATCGTGGTACCCACCGCGGCCAGGGCGCCGCCACTGATCAGCACCGGCGCCGACAATACACCTTCCGAGATATGCATAGAACCCACCCTGTGTTACAGTTCAATAATTCGTATTACCGACCGGTAAAAAAAACTCCCTTGGTTACCGGAGGGCCTTGCCCGTACTGCTCATGGCCAGGTTGCCGTCCCGGATCCCCCGGAGGGCGATGAGCCGGTTGGCCAGTTCCTCCACCTCTCCGGACTTGCCCCGGACAATAATAACCTCCATGCAGTTATCATGGTCCATGTGGACATGGGTGGAGGAGACGATGTGGTGATGAAAGTCGTGCTGCTCCTCGGTCACCTTTTCCTGAAGGTTGGGCTGATGGTGGTCATAGACCAGGGTAATGACGCCCATCACCTGCTTGTCCGACTGCCACTCCTTCTTGACAAAGGCCTTTCTGATCAGGTCCCGGATCGCCTCTGAGCGGTTGTCATACTGGTGCGCCAGGATATAACGGTCGAACTTGTCCAGCAGGCTTTCTTCAAGGGATATGGAGAATCGTTTCAGCATTTTTTATAACAGTGCCTTGCAGGGACGGTTTATCGCCGGCCCCCGGATTATGACGGGATTGTTGTCCCTCCAGATAACACCTTTTTGTAAAAAATAATATTGAAGCACCTTGTGTTCCCCTTGTCAACAAAAATGGTAAGGTTTCGGTAAACCCCGTACGTTTGAGGTTGGACCGGGAAAGGGGTTTTCTTATAGCGAACGGTGTAGCGGGCCCTGAGCCGCAGCCGTGACGGCAAAAGCGGAATTTGAAACAACTTCGGCA
>JAKITW010000099.1 GCA_021647905.1 Desulfobacterales bacterium
TGATCGCCAGGGGTTGATTCGCAACGTACTCCATTCGCCCTATCGCCAGGGCTGCGCTTCCTGTCACCAGGGCAAGTCTCCCCCCGGGGCCGCCATCTGCCTGGGCTGCCACCAGGATGTAATGAAAGGGGTGTTGCGTACCCACAGTCATCTGGCCATGGGCAAGGGCAACAGTTGCATCAAGTGTCATACTCCCCATGCCGGCGACACCAAGGAGTTGCTCAAGGGGCACATGGTCTCTGTCTGCCGTTCCTGCCACGAGGACACCTTCAGGAGACAGGGGAAACAGCTTTTTGTCCACACCGAAACCATCAACGACTGCGGTAAATGCCATGCGGTGCACGGCTCCAACCGGCTGGCCATGCTGAAGGATGACGGCAATGCCATCTGTGTCGGCTGTCACAAGAGCCAGGGCGTCTTCAGCCATCCGGTGGGCAAAGGGGTCCTTGACCAGCGGACCGGTGCGGTGATGACCTGTGTTACCTGTCATAATCCCCATGGGACCGATTATAAGAATCAGTTGCGGTTGAGCGGCGCCAAGGCGCTTTGTGTCCAATGTCATCAGTTCGGGGAGGGGCGATAGCCTGGAAATCCATGGGGAGAATGTGTCACCGATACATATGGCTGGTTGCGCTGGTCGTCTGGTTCTGGTCCGCGCCCCTGCCCGCGGTTGCCGAGACCTGGGAATGGCAGACGACCCTGCAGGGTGATATCGCCGGGATTTACCTGTCCATGCCCACGGCCCTGCTGGTTGACGAAAAGAGCGAGCGGTACTATGTGGTGGATTCCGGCAATAATCGTCTGGTCTCATTCGACCGGACCGGCAGGTTGTTGAACGCCTTTACCGCAAATAAACAGTTGCGCAACCCGTTTGACCTGGCCCGTGATGACCGGGGACGGCTCTATGTGGTGGAAAAGGGCCGCAACAGTGTGACTCGTATCGATTTAAAGAACAAGGAGATCGTGCCGCAGACCTTGAAGGACCGCGGCCGGGTGGTATATGTCGATCGCCTGGAAAGGGAAGGGGATGATTTTTATATCCTGGACAAGGCCAGCGGCAGCGTGCTGGTCACTGATTCGAAGTTCACGGTCCGGCAGCGGTTGGCCTGTACGGACTGTAGCGCCGGGTTCGTGGATTTCCGGGTGCGGGACGGCCGGATCTGGGCCCTTAGCCAGGCGGAAAACGCGGTTTACCGGTTCAGAAAGGACGGTACCCTGGAGAACAGAATATCATTGGGCAAGGCCCTTGATTTCCCCCGGTCCCTGGCCGTTGATCCGGCCGGTCGCCTTTTCGTGCTTGACCGGCATGCCGGGGAGATTATAGCCTTTGCCCGGGACGGCAGGTTCCTCTACCGGTTTCTGGGCCCCGGGCAGGCCCGCGGCCAGTTGTATTTCCCCATTGAGCTGCGGTTCGATCCCTGGGGCAATATCTGTGTGGTGGAGGAGGGCAATGCCCGGGTGCAGATATTCGGCCGGAAATAAGGAAGAGACGAATGGACGTGAATATATCCCCAGGACTCACCGGCCGCGGCCTGTTGGTTTTTCTGTTGCTCGTCATCCTGCAACCCGGCCCGGCCTGGGGGGTCTCAGGTGCATGCAGCGACTGCCACGTCATGCACGGCAGTCAGGACGGGGTGGCGTCCGCTCTTATGGGGTCATACCTGACCGAGGCCAATGACGCCAACGCCGCCACTGCCGCGGCCGCCAACCTGTGCCTGGGCTGCCATCAGAGTGATACCGCCAACACCGGCGTTGCGGGCAGCATCCCCATCGTCTATACCTATACCGGCCCGAGTTACTGGAACGGTTCCACCGGCAATACCCTGGCTGGCGGTGATTTCTACTGGGTGGCCACCAACGGCGGCAATGACGACAACACCGGCCATAATGTGCAGGGTATCTCCTCGGTTGACGGGGCGTCCTTCGGCATGGAGCCGCCGGGCTGGCGGTCCGGCATGGTCGACAAGAACGGCAGCGGCGTTGATCCGGTGAACAGCGGCACCTGGAGCCAGCAGCTCGGATGTGCCGGCACCTACGGCTGCCACGGCAACCACGCCTTAACCAACATGTCAAAGGCGCATCACCGCAATGAGAACGGGGCCTTGACCACCGCCGACTGGGTGGGCAACAGTTTTCGTTTCCTGATCGGAATCAAGGGTCGCGAGGACTCGGATTATGAGTATCAGCCCACGGCAGCGGCGCATAACCAGTACTATGGCGAGATCAGGAACACCGCTGGCTCGGATGTTGTTGTCGGTCAGGATACCATGTCCTATTACTGTGCCGAATGTCACGGCATTTTTCACAGTGAAGTGGCGACCACCGCGGATGGCCGCAAACTGGATGACGGCGGCGCCACCCCCTGGGCCCGGCACCCGGTGGATATCGATTTGAAAACCATTGATACCGCCCGCGGCGGCGGCTCCGAGTATGCCGCTTATACAACCTATGATCCGATGGTGCCGGTGGCCACCAACAATGTCTCCATCACCCTGGTGAACACCAACGTACAGACCGCGGGCAACGGCATTGTCACCTGCCTCACCTGCCACCGGGCCCACGGCTCGCCCTATGGAGACCTGCTGCGCTGGGACTACAAGCTCTGGCCCGGTGTTGACGATTCGACCACCAACGGCTGCCAGAAATGTCACTCCACCAAGAATTAAAGTAACCCGCCCAGGTATTGAGAGGTTGTCAGGAAGATGCGGAACCGCACCCATCCCCCGGATAAAGGGGTGAGAAACCGTATTGCCCGGGCAATGGCCCTGTTACTGGTATCCATCATCGTGTCCAGCGCTTGTCTCGCCGCCACCCCGGCTGCCCGGGCCGGTGACCAGGGCCGGAATCCACCGGCCCGGCTCTCGGTTTTTTTTCAACTGGCCGGCCCGGCAACCCGGCTGCTCTCCATGCGGGTTGTTGATCTGGCGGTCCAGATTGACGACCAATGGCTGCCCCTGCTTGCCGAACCGCTGGTCCTTGATGCCAGGCAGATAGGCGGGCGTCAGCTCTTTGTCGCCCGGATCGGGGTGGAGCCCGGTTTTTGCCGCTCCTTCCGGCTCACCGTGGAAGAGGGCCCCCCGGAATTAAGGGGCGGTACCGGCGGTTCGTCGTTTCGGCAAAGAACCATCCAACTGCCGCTTGCCACCACTGTTACCCTGGAGCAGGGGGACAGCAAATCCTTTTTTCTCTATTGGGATGTTGACGCTTCGGTGGACGATGACAGCGGGTTTTATCCGGCCCTGAGCATCGCTGGCCAGCCCGCCATTCCCCTGATGTCCGAACTTCTGTACGTGGCCTGTCCGGAGATCAACACCGTGTACCAGGTGCGGACCGACAGCAACCGGGTGGTCGCTTCCCTGGGGGTCAACGGCCGGCCCAGCTATCTGGCTGTTGATGATTCCCGGCGCCTGCTTTACGTGTTGTGCGGGTCAGAGGCCTTTTTAAAGGTTATTGATCTGACCGGCAACCAACAGGTGGACCGGATATTTATTCCCCTGGTCGAGGAACCGGTCCTGCTTGCCATGTATTGGGAAAAGCGCTGGGCCTATATCCTGGACAGGCGCAGCAACTATATCGTCCGCCTGGATCTGGACAGCGGCGCCCTGGCGGCCCGGGTCAAGCTGGGAGAGCGGCCGGAGTATGCGGCCTATCTGGCGGACAGCCATCTGCTGGCCGTATCAGCGGCCTTTTCCAATACCGTGTATCTCCTGGACCCGGAAAGCCTGCTGACCGTGGAGACCATCCCGGTGGGCGGCACGCCCGGCGGGGTGCTGGAAAACGGCCTGCTGCTCTACATTGCGGAATCTTCCGCCAATATCGTAACCGTATACGACATGGCGAACCGGCGGGTCCGGAGCCGGATCGTTGTCGGGTTGGCGCCCACCCGGCTGCTCAAGGTGGATAATAGAATCTATGTGGCCAACTCCGGCAGCGGCACGGTATCAATAATCGTTCCGGGCCAGGCCAGGGTGGTGCGGGAGAACAGGGTGGGCTCACCCCTGGAGATGGCCTATGCGGAAAACCGGCGCTGGGTCTATATCGGTGATGAAAAGTCCGGTAATGTCACGGTGGTCGAGGCCACCACGGGCCGGGTGGCGGGCCGTATCGAACTGGGCGCCAGGCCGATGGGGATGGCGGTAATGGAGTAGACTGCCGGATTCCGGTGCCGCCGGCCGCCTAAAAATCCTCACTGTTTATCTTGTGTACCATCTTCTTGATCGCGCCGATGTCCTTGGGATCAATAACCGTGAACTCCAGGTTCATGGCAACGAGGTCCTCTTCGGGGCTGACCTTGAGGATCTTGGCATAGATGTCATGGCTGTATACCCCAAGGGCCTCGGACTTGAGCATGAACTTGATGTTAAAGTGGGGAGCGACCTCGCTGCTGGTCACGGCACGCATCCCGCCGGCGCTGATGTCCCGGACCCGGCCGTTGTGGACGTCGGAGATCACCACCTTGCCTTCACAGATCTGGAATTGGAAGGGGATATCCACATCGGCCCGGGGATATCGACGCACCTCGCGTTCCGGGACCTTGAGATTGTAAGGTGCCTTGACGTTGACCAGTTCATAGAGCCGGAGCGGGTCCTTCCTGCCCTTGACCGATGTGGAAAAGGGTTCCTTGGCCAAGACGATGTTCTCGGTCTGGGCATAGGTGCTTTCGCTTAAGAGTATCTGGCCCCGCAGGGTGGCGGCCTCAATCCGGGAGGCCAGGTTCACCTCCTTGCCGATTACCGTATATTCGCAGTGCAGGTCGGACCCGATTTTACCGGCCACCATCCTGCCGGTGTTGAGGCCGATGCCCATATAGATCTTGGGCATGCCCATTTGCTCATTTTCCCGGTTGACCTGGTCCATGGCGATCTGCATCTCAGCGGCACAGCAGACCGCCCGTTCCGGGGCCCTGGGATGTTCCACCGAGGCGATGAACAGGGCCATGATCGAATCGCCGACGAACTTGTCAACCGTTCCCCCGTAACGGGTGATGATTTCCGTCATCCGGGTGAAGTAGCGGTTCAGGAGCAGGATGACATCCGAGGCCGGGTAGATGTCGGTGATGATCGTAAAGCCGCGCAGGTCGGAGATCAGGACGGTAATCTCCTTGATCTCGCCCCCGGCCGGCAGCAGGTTGCGCCGCCGGGCCAGTCCGTCCAGGCGATGGTGCAGTTTCTGCCGGAGTTCGTCGTCTTGTTTCGAAAATTTGCTTGCCTGGATACCGTTGATGAACTCTTCAATGGGAGCCAGGAGCCGGTCCACATACCTTTCCGGCGGCCCCCCTTTCTTGCGCCACTCGCTGAAGGTGGCCGGCAGGGTGCTCTCCAGCATTCGCCAGGCGGCCAACACCGCAAGAATGCCGCAACCGATCATGATCAGGCCGTATCCCGGGGTGGGCCGGAGGATAAAGATCGCCGCCCCGAGCGGGATAAGGGTCGCGGCTGCCAGGCCGGCGAGAAGTTTTCTTACCGGTTTCATCATTGCGGTTTACCGGGACGATATTGAGCGGAAACCCGGGGGACCGGATGGGAAAAACAGGGAAGGCGCTCGCAACGGAAAGAGAAGGCAGGGAGAAAAAGAAGGGTTGTTAAAGGTACGTTCACGGATCATTGCCACTCGTATCAAGACCTGTCAGCCTTGGCCAGTTGTTGAATAACGAGTTGCGAGTATAGGGTAATTTGCTCCGGCTTTCAAGAAAAAACCGGGATTGTAAGAGGTTAAAGCGAAACGAAACGGAACCATGTTGAGGAGGGCGGCGGATGATGCTCAAGGGAGCGAGTCGGCAACGGATATCTCGGAAGGTGGCGCTGTTCACGGTTGGCGCGGCAATGGTTCTGGGCCTGAATGTTTCCTGCCATACCGCGCCCGTCGGTCCGCGGTCCCCATTGCCGGTGGAGCCGCCGGATGCCGGGCCGGCGGTCCGGGTCTTGCCGGCAATGGAGAAACAGGCCCCTGCCCGGGTAAGACAGGATGTCCGGGCCGGCCGGGGTCTGGCTGATTTCCTGTCCGGGAATTTTACCGGTTCGTCGCGGTGCGCGGCCTGTCATGACCTGTTGGAGGACCGGGGCGGCAACGCTATGTCCATCAGTGGTCATTGGCGTTCCACGATGATGGCCAATGCGGCCCGGGATCCGTTGTGGCTGGCCAAGGTCAGCTCCGAGGTATCACGCAACCCGGCCCTGCAAAAGGTAATTGAGGAGAAATGCGTCACCTGTCACATGCCCATGGCCGCCACCGAGGCCAGGGGCAAGGGTGAGAAGGTCGCCCTTGCCGGAGCCGGTTTCCTGGCCCCGGACTCTTTGCTTCACCAGGCTGCCATGGACGGTGTCTCCTGCAGCCTGTGTCACCAGATCCAGGACAGGAACCTGGGGGAAAAGGCCGGATTCAGCGGCAGGTACACGGTTGATATCCAGGGGCGGCCCCCGCAACGGATGCTGTTCGGGCCCTACCAGGGGCCGGAGAGCAAAACCATGCGCAAGAGCGTCGGCTACACGCCCGGTTACGGCAGCCATCTCAACGACTCAGCCCTGTGCGCCACCTGTCACACCCTGTACACCCCTTATGTCGATGCGGCCGGCAAGGTGGTTGGCGAGTTTCCGGAGCAGACCCCCTTTCTTGAGTGGAAGCACAGCGACTTCGGGGCCGGTGACCGACAGCGCCACGATATCGGGATGAATCCCGGCCCGGGCCGAACCTGCCAGGAATGCCACATGCCCTTTTCCCTGGAGGGCGGGGTGAAGATCGCCAACTATGGTCCGCCCGGGACCAGGCCCAAAGATCCTTTTGCCCAGCATCATTTTGTCGGCGGCAATGTGTTCATGCTCAACCTGCTGCAGGACAACAGCAGAACTCTCGGCATAACCGCCTCCACGGCCAAGCTCGAAGACAGCAGGCAGCGGACCATTGTCCAGCTCCGGAACGATACCGCTGAGATTGTTATTGCCGAGGCCCGGATGGTGGGGGGGGAACTGCTCACGGGGGTGGCAGTGGTCAACAAGGTGGGCCATAAGTTTCCCACCGGGTTCCCCACCCGCAACGCCTGGATCCATCTGACCGTGACCAGCGGAGACGGCGAGTTGGTGTTCGAGTCGGGCCGGCCCCTGGCCGATGGCCGGATCAGCGGCAATGACGCCGACCGGAACCAGGCAACCTTTGAACCTCATTATACCTTGATCACCAGCCCGGATCAGGTGCAGATCTATGAGACAATCATGGGCAACAGCGATGGCGCGGTCACCCATACCCTGCTCCGGGCCGCCGCTTATCTCAAGGACAACCGGTTGCTGCCCCGGGGATTTGACAAGGACACCGCCCAGGCGGATATCGGGGTGTACGGCCGGGCCGCGGCTGATCCTGATTTTACCGGCGGCTCGGACCGGATAACCTATCAAATCAAGGCCAACGGCCGTCCCGGTCCGTTCCTGGTCCAGGCCGAGCTTCTCTACCGCCCGCTTACATATAGTTTTATCAAGGACCTGAGGGAGGACCGGCATCTGCCGCTGGTGGAACGGTTTATCCGGCAGTATGACCGGGCCGACAAGCGACCGGTGACCGTGGCAATGGACCAGACCCGGGTTCAATGAACGTAAGCGTTCACCAGCACCCCATCTTCGCACGATCAGGCCAACTCACATAGGCATACTATGGATTCGCCGGCCTGCTTGCACGAATCCGTGGCCCTGGTAAACGCTTACCGGCCGGTGGGTTCCGTAAATTTGTAGCCCTGGTGAACAGTTACCAATGAACAGGGATGGGTTGCGCCGTAAGGTTTCGGTAAACCCCGTACGTTTGAGGTTGGACCGGGAAAGGGGTTTTCTTATAGCGAACGGTGTAGCGGACCCTGAGCCGCAGCCGTGACGGCAAAAACGGAATTTGAAACAACTTCGGCA
>JAKITW010000100.1 GCA_021647905.1 Desulfobacterales bacterium
TTATGGCTTCCGAATCGCCGTTGCGGCGAAGCGAGTTCCTGCTTGATAGCCTGTTTATGAACAGCCAGCCCTTCTCAATGGAGCGGCCGTTGGTAGAAGAAGACCCCTTTCCCGACAGGAGGGGGTTACTGAATGTTTACAAAAAATCACCCGGGTTCCGGGCCGGTAACCGAATCAAAGGAAAAAAACATGGATTTTGACGTGAAATGGATCGCCTGGGAGGTGACCCGGCGCTGCAATCTGCATTGCGTGCACTGCCGCTCATCCTCGGAACCGGAGATCCAGGGCCATCCCGACTTTTCCTTTGCCGAGGCCTGCCGGGTCCTTGACGATATCAGCTCCTATGCCCGGCCGGTGGTGGTGCTCTCCGGCGGCGAACCCCTGCTGCGCGACGACGTGTTCGACATTGCCGCCCACGGCGCGGACAAGGGGTTGCGGATGTGCCTGGCCACCAACGGCACCCTGGTCAACGATGCGATCTGCGCCAGGATAAAGACCGCCGGTATCCGGATGGTTTCCCTGAGCCTGGACGGCTCCACCGCTGAAATCCACGACAATTTCCGCAACCAGCCCGGGGCCTTTGCCGGAACGATCCGGGCGGCCGGGCTTTTCAAGAAGCACAACATCCCCTTTCTGATCAACTCTTCCTTTACCAGGCGCAACCAGGAAGATATCGCCGATATCTACCGGCTGGCCAAGGATCTGGGGGCCACGGCCTGGTACATGTTCATGATCGTGCCCACCGGACGGGGCCGGGAGATCATGGCCGAACTGATCTCCAGGGAGGAGTACGAAGAGATCCTGGAATGGCATTACCGGATGGAAAAGGAAGAGGATGAGCTGCTGGTCCGCCCCACCTGCGCCCCCCATTATTACCGGATCGTGCTGCAGAAGGCCAGGCAGGACAAGGAGAAGTTCAAACGGCGTTCGCTCAAGTTCTCCACCGGCGGGGCCAAGGGTTGCCTGGCCGGTCAGCTCATCTGCCTGCTCGACGTGGACGGCAATGTCCTGCCCTGCAGCTATTTCCCCATGGCGGCCGGCAATGTCCGCGAGCAGTCCTTCAGGGAGATCTGGGAAAACTCGAAACTGTTTCAGGACCTGCGGGATTTCAAGAGCTACAAGGGCCGTTGCGGTCAATGCGAATATCTCAACGTCTGCGGCGGCTGCCGGGCCAGGGCCTATGCGATGACCGGCGACTACCTGGCCGAGGAGCCGTTCTGCGGCTACCAGCCCATAAAAATGAAAAAACAACGCAACTGAGGCGCGATCAATGAACGATACCTTTCTCAAGGCCTGCCTGGGCGAAAAAACAGACTATACCCCGGTGTGGATGATGCGCCAGGCCGGACGCTATCTGCCCGACTACCAGCGGGTGCGCGGCAAGGTAAGCTTTCTCGAGCTGTGCAAGACCCCGGAGCTTGCCTGCCAGGTCACCCTGCAACCGGTGGATATCCTCGGGGTGGACGCGGCGATCCTGTTTTCCGATATCCTGATCCCCATGGAGGCGATGGGACTTACCCTGCGGTTCCTGGAAAAACGGGGTCCGGTCTTTCCGGACCCGGTCCGGAGCCGGGCCGCGGTGGACCGGTTGATCATCCCGGACCCGGATGATGAAACCGGTTTTGTGATGCAGACCATCCGCCTGCTGCGCCAGGAACTCAAGGTGCCCCTGATCGGCTTTTCCGGGGCCCCCTTTACCCTGGCCACCTACCTGATCGAGGGCGGCTCCTCCAAGTTCTTCTTTGAGACCAAGAAGATGATGTTCACCGAGCCGGAACTCTACCACCGGCTGCTGGACAAGATCACCGACTGCACCTCGCTCTATCTCAAGGCCCAGGCCGCGGCCGGGGCCCAGGCCCTGCAGATATTCGATTCCTGGGCCGGGGTCCTGGCGCCGGGCGACTTCGCCCGCTTCGCCCTGCCCTATGTGCAGCGGATCATCCGCGAACTGCGGCAGACAACCGATGTGCCGATCATCTACTTTGCCAACAACGGCGCCACCCTGCTCGAACTGTCCAAAACCTCGGGCGCCGACGTGCTCGGGCTTGACTGGCGGGTTGACATCGGTGCTGCCGCCGACCAGGTGGGCGACCAGGTGTCGCTCCAGGGCAACCTCGATCCCATTGCCCTGCTCCTGCCGGAAAGGGAGCTTGCGGCCCGGGTGGAGAAAATACTGGCCAACGGCCGCAAGGCCCGGGGCCATATCTGCAACCTCGGCCACGGCATCCAGCCCACCACCCCGCCGGAACAGGCAAAACTGTTCATTGACCTGGTACACGAACTGGGCGGAAAAACAAAGACCGAGTAGCCTTCACACCCCGTGAGTTGCCGTGGATGGAGATGACGGAACCAGAAACAGCGTACCCAGCCGGGACTTCTGCTTCCGGTTGATGGCCCGCTACGGGATGCTGGCCAACATCAGGGCCCACTCCATCCTGGTGGCCAGGATCGCCGAGGCACTCAGCCTCGACCTGGCCCGGGCCGGACTGAAGCTGACCCCGGAACTAGCCGTGGCCGGGGGACTGCTCCACGACATCGGCAAGACCCTCTGCCTCAATACCGGCCGCGACCACGCCAGGGTCGGCCGGGACATCTGCCTGGGCCACGACCTGGACACCATTGCCCCCATCGTGGCCGAGCATGTGATCCTCACCAACTATTCCGCCGAGCAGCCGATCACTGAAAAGGAGATCGTCTACTATGCCGATAAACGGGTCAACCATGACCAGGTGGTGAGCCTGGCCGACCGGCTGGCGTACATCATTGCCACCTATGGTCGCGACAACCCGCGGATCCAGTCGAAAATCAAGAAAAATTATATCCGCTGCCAGGAGCTTGAGGCCCGGATCTTTGCTCATCTTGACTTTCCGTGCCAATACCTGGCGGCCCGGGTCAAAAAACAGCCATGGGAAGAACCAGGTTATTTTTAACTTGCAAAGAATCGTGCTCCCTGTTAACCTCTTCCTCCACTGAGAATGATTCTCAAAAAGTAGAGCAACTTTATACTACTCTTGACAACCTTAATTCCGGAGGACCATGATGAACTCTTTAAAGGGAACACAGACCGAGAAAAACCTGCTCACCGCATTTGCCGGTGAGTCCCAGGCGCGCAACCGCTACACCTATTTTGCCTCCCAGGCCAAAAAGGAGGGCTATGTCCAGATCAGCGCCATCTTCGAGGAGACCGCCAACCAGGAAAAGGAGCATGCCAAGCGGCTGTTCAAGTTTCTGGAAGGCGGCGAGTTGGAGATTTCCGCCGCCTTTCCGGCCGGGGTCATCTCCACCACCCGGGACAACCTGACCGCATCGGCCGGGGGCGAGAATTACGAGTACAGCGAGATGTACCCGCGGTTTGCCGAGGTTGCGATGCAGGAGGGCTTCAAGGAGATCGCCTCGGTTTTCATGGCCATTGCCAAGGCTGAGCAGTATCATGAGGAACGCTACCTGACCCTGGCCGCCAACATCGAAACCGGCCGGGTGTTCAAGCGCGACGAGGAGCAGACCTGGCGGTGCCGCAACTGCGGCTACAACCACCAGGGCACGGAGGCCCCTGAGACCTGCCCGGCCTGCGCCCACGGCCAGGCCCATTTCGAGCTGGTTGACGACAACTTCTAGGCCGCTTCCCATTGCCGGAGTCTGACCGGATCCGCCTGCCCCGGTCCAATCCGGGGCAGGCAGTCCACCCCACTTTTCTTAACCTGAAAAACAGAGGAGAAGCCATGACAGAGATACTGCAGGTCTACAAGTGCGAGCTGTGCGGCAACATGGTCGAGTTGGTCCATACCGGGGCCGGCGAGCTGGTCTGTTGCGGCCAGCCCATGACCTTACTGGCCGAGAACAGCGTGGACGCGGCCCGGGAAAAGCATGTGCCAATGGTGACCGGGATCAAGGGCGGCTACAAGGTCAGCGTCGGCTCGGTGGCCCATCCGATGGAAGAGAAGCATTATATCGAATGGATCGAGCTGATTGCCGGTGATGTTGCCTATCGTCGATTTCTCAAGCCGGGCGATGCGCCGGAGGCAACATTCATGATCAACGCCGACACGGTTACCGCCCGGGAGTACTGCAACCTGCATCGGCTCTGGAAGAGCTGAGGAGTGAAATCATGCTGAGCGCAAAGATGACCGAGGCCTTTAACCGACAGATCAATGCCGAGTTCTTTTCAGGCTACCTCTACCTTTCCATGTCCGCCTTTTTCGAGTCCCGGGGGTTGAGCGGCTTTGCCGGCTGGATGCGCCAGCAGGCCCAGGAGGAACTCTTCCACGGGATGAAGATGTTTGATTTTGTCAACGAACGGGGCGGCCGTGCTGTAATGACCGCCATTGACCAGCCGGCCACGGAGTGGGATTCAGTCCCAGCGGTGTTTGCCGAGACCCTGGCCCATGAGCAAAAGGTCACCGGCCTGATCAACGACCTGGTCAACCTGGCCATGGACGAGCGGGACCATGCCTCGACCATCTTCCTGCAGTGGTTCGTATCCGAACAGGTGGAAGAAGAGGCCACTGCCGGGGGGATTGTCGACAAGCTCAGGTTGATCAACAACGACCCCAACGGGATATTCATGCTGGACCGGGAACTGGGCCAGCGGGTTTTCACCCTGCCCACGGGCAAGGAATAGCCCCGGCCCTGGACCTACATTCAAACCCGGATTTTTTCAAAAGGAGACCACAATGGCAACAACGGAAATCTTGAAAAACATCCACTGGGTCGGGGCGGTGGACTGGAACATCCGCGACTTTCACGGCTATTCCACGGAAAAAGGCACCACCTATAACGCCTACCTGATCAAGGACGAGAAGATCGCCCTGTTCGACACGGTCAAAAAGGAGCTGAAGGGCAATCTCATCCATCATCTGCGCAGCCTGGTCGAGCCCACTGCCATTGACTATATCATTGTCAACCACGTGGAGATGGACCATTCCGGCTGTCTGCCGGAGATCATCGACCTGGTCAAGCCGGAAAAAATCTTCTGCTCCCGGGCCGGCAAAAAGGCGCTGCTCGAACATTTCCACTGCCAGGACTGGCCCCTGGAAACGGTCAAGACCGGCGACTCGATCAGCCTGGGCTCCCGCACCGTCAGTTTCCTGGAGACCCGGATGCTCCACTGGCCGGACAGCATGATGTCATACATCCCCGAGGACAGGCTGCTGATCTCCAGCGACGCCTTTGGCCAGCACTGGGCCACTTCCGAACGGTTCAACGACGAGCTGGAGCCGGCCGAGCTGATGGGCCATGCGGCCAAGTACTATGCCAACATCCTGCTGCTCTTCGCGCCGCTGATCCAGAAACTGCTGGCCAAGGTCGCGGACATGGGGCTTGAGATCGAAATGATCGCCCCGGACCACGGGCTTATCTGGCGCACCGATCCGGGCCAAATCATCGCCGCCTATGAGAAATGGAGCCAACAGGAATGCCGGGACAAGGCGGTGATTATCTACGATTCCATGTGGAAGAGCACCGAAAAAATGGCCCGGGCGGTTTACAACGGCCTGGTGTCCGAGGGGATACATGTGCGGATGATGAACATGCATCATACCCATCGCAGCGACGTGATGACCGAGGTGCTGGACGCCAGGGCGATCATTTTCGGCTCCCCGACCCTGAACAACGGAATCCTGCCCAAGATGGCGGATATCATCACCTATATGAAGGGATTGAAGCCCAGGGGCCGGATCGGCGCGGCCTTTGGCTCCTACGGCTGGAGCGGCGAGGCGGTCAAGATCCTTACCACCGCCCTGGAGGAGATGCGGATCAAGGTGGCGGTCCCGGGGATCAGGATCAGAAACGTACCCGACCATGAGAGCCTGGTTCCCTGCGGCGAAATGGGCCGGGCAATAGCCGGGCTGATCAAGGAACAGACGTAAGAGTTCATCAGCACCCCATATTCGCACGATCAGGCCGGCTCACATAGGCAAACTATAGTTTCGCCACCCTGCTTGTACAAATCTGTGGCACTGATGCCCTCTTACAGCGCAGAGGTTTAACCAGATTGGTGCCCCTGGTGAACTATTACGAACAGACTTGCGGATGAAGGGCTTTCAACACCATGCGGATCATGCGGCATAAACAGCGGATCTTCCGGCTGCTCAGGGGTGATGACCTCGGGTTGCTGCTGGCCGAGCTTGAGCTGCTGGCCCCGGAACAGGTGTTGAACCCGCTGTTCTCCGGGATCTGCCGGGCCGAAGAGCACATCCGCTGGCAGGCGATCATTGCCATGGGCGCCACCGTGGCCCGGCTGGCCGACGCGGACATGGAGGCGGCCCGGGTGGTGATGCGACGTCTTATGTGGAGCTTAAACGATGAATCAGGCGGCATCGGCTGGGGCGCGGCCGAGTCCATGGCCGAGATCATGGCGATCCATGAGGGCCTGGCCGGAGAGTATGGCCACATGCAGGTGGCATACATGCGCGAGGACGGTAATTATCAGGAACTCGAAGCAATGCAGCAAGGGGTGATCTGGGGGGTGGGCCGGCTCACCCTGGCCCGGCCCGGGCTGATGAAAAAGTGGCGGGCCGCCCTTTATCTCCCGCCCTATCTGCAGAGCAGGGACGGCGCGGTGCGGGGTCTGGCCGCCTGGGCCCTGGGATTGCTCAAGGCCCGGCAGGCCGGGCCAATGATCAACAGACTTGTGGGCGACCAGCAGGAGGTACGCCTCTTTGTTGACCGGCAACTGAAAAAAACCACGGTGGATGAGCTGGCCCAGGGGGCACTGGCCCTCCTCTCATAACCGGAGAATCAAAAAGATCATGCCTGACACCCAGTTACCCGGCTTCCAGTATCTCGGCTTTCTCCAGTTCGATGTCCGGGCCGGCGACCTGAACAGCAACCTGGACCAGGTCCAACAGGGACTTGCCGGACTGGGCCGGACCGGTAACCAGCCGCCGGCCCTGGTGGCGCTGCCCGAACTCTGGAGTTCCGGCTTTGACTACCCCACCCTGCCGGCCCTGGCCCGGAAAACCCCGGAACTCCTGCGGGAACTCGAAAAACTGTCCGCTCAATATAAAATGATTCTGGCCGGCTCCCTGGCTGAAGAGGATCAGGGCCGATACTACAATACCCTATATATCACCGGCCCGACAGGCCGGCTGGGCAGCTATCGCAAGCAGCATCTCTTCGCCCCCATGGGCGAGGAGAGTTTTTTCACTCCAGGTACCGGATATGGCCCCATTGATACCCCGCACGGCCGGCTGGCATCACTGGTCTGCTATGATCTCCGCTTCCCGGAACTGGCCCGCGGCCAGGCAGCCCAGGGCGCCCTTTTCCTGGTGATCGCGGCCCAGTGGCCCCTGGCCCGGGTCGATCACTGGCAGACCCTGGTCCGGGCCCGGGCCATTGAGAACCAGATGTTCGTTATTGCCGCCAACCGCTGCGGCGCCACCAATGACACCCGGTTTGCCGGCCATTCATTGATCGTGGCCCCGGACGGCGCCATCCTCCACCAGGCCGGCCAATCCAAGGAACAGGCCCTGGTCGCCATTGACCCGGGCCGGCTCGATACGGTGCGCAGCCGCTTCAACACCCTGGCCCAGATGTAAGTGATCACAGGCGGTGCAGGTTCGCATAAGCGCGATCATACGGGAAAATGGTAACCGTTCAGGTAAGGTTTCGGTAAACCCCGTACGTTTGAGGTTGGACCGGGAAAGGGGTTTTCTTATACCGAACGGTGTAGCGGACCCTGAGCCGCGGCCGTGACGGCAAAAGCGGAATTTGAAACAACTTCGGC
>JAKITW010000101.1 GCA_021647905.1 Desulfobacterales bacterium
ATTGCTCGTTGCTCATTATCTCGGCACTGATTCCACTGTCCACCGCCCACTATCCACTGCTTGCCACGCCGTAGCCTCTTGTCCGCCGTAGCCTTCAGGCGAAGGAGGATGGCGAAGGCGGGTCTTCTGTCATCCGGCTTCTGTCATCCGGCCTTCAACCGTGTTCGCGGGTCTTTAGAAAAGAGATCTCCGGCCACTGTTCCATGGTCCGGTTCAACCGCCACTCACCCGAGGCCAGGTAGGTGAGATGCCCCTCGGCATCCTCGGCCAGGCTGGCCTGGAATTCCCGCTTGAACTGATCAAGTTTTTTGCGATCATCACAGGCGATCCAGCGGGCCGCGCCCAGATCCACATTCTCGAAGATCACCTCGGCGCCGTACTCGTCCTTGAGCCGGGCCCGGGTCACGTCGAACTGGAGCAGTCCCACCGCGCCCAGGATATAATCACTGCCCATCAGCGGCTTAAAGGCCTGGACCGCGCCCTCCTCAGCCAACTGGACCAACCCCTTTTGCAGCTGTTTGGCCTTGAGCGGGCTTTTCAGGATAACCCGCCGGAAATGCTCGGGCGCGAAATTGGGAATCCCGGTGAATTTGAGTTTTTCGCGCTCGGTAAAGGTGTCGCCGATCTTGATGGTGCCGTGGTTGTGGATGCCGATGATGTCGCCGGGATAGGCCTCATCCACATTGGCCCGGTCCTGGGCCATGAAGATGGTGGCATTGGCCAGGGCGATCTCCTTGTTGATCCGGTGGTGGCGGACCTTCATCCCCCGGGAGAATTTGCCGGAACAGATGCGCAGAAAGGCGATCCGGTCGCGGTGGGCCGGATTCATGTTGGCCTGGACCTTGAACACGAACCCGGAAAAATTCTCTTCTTCCGGAGCGACCTCACGGGTGAGGGATGCCCGGGGACCGGGCGCGGGCGCCAGTTCGACAAAGGCCTCCAGCAACTCCTTGACCCCGAAGTTATTGATGGCGCTGCCAAAGAACACCGGGGACTGGTTGGCCTTGATGAAATGCCCATAGTCAAAGGGGTTGGCCGCCCCTTCCAGCAGTTCGATATCCTGGCGCAGTTCATCGGCCTGGCTGCCGAGCAGTTCGTCCAGCCGGGAATCGGCCAGATCCTGGATCACCAGCCGCTCCTGGTCCCGGGTGGCCTGGCCCGGAACAAAGAGCTGCAGCTCCTTGCGAAAAAGATTGTAAACCCCCTTGAACCGCTTGCCCATGCCAATGGGCCATGAAAGGGGCGCGCACTCGATCTGCAGCTTTTCCTCGATGTCGGCCAGGATATCAAGCGGCTCCAGGCCGTCCCGGTCCAGCTTGTTGATAAAGGTGATCACCGGGGTGTTGCGCATCCGGCAGACCTCCATCAACTTCATGGTCTGGCGCTCCACGCCCTTGGCATTGTCGATCACCATCAGGGCGCTGTCCACCGCGGTCAACACCCGGTAGGTATCCTCGGAAAAATCCTGGTGACCCGGGGTGTCCAGCAGATTGATCTCAAAGTCCTGGTAGTTGAACTTCATTACCGAGGAGGTCACCGAGATGCCGCGCTCCTTCTCGATTGACATCCAGTCGCTGGTGGCGTGGCGCGAGGCCTTGCGGGCCTTGACCGCGCCGGCCATCTGGATGGCGCCGCCAAAGAGCAGCAGCTTTTCGGTCAAGGTGGTCTTGCCGGCATCCGGATGACTAATGATGCCGAAGGTCCGCCGCCGTTTGATTTCGTTGTTCTGGATCCTGCCCACTGCCTGCAATCCCTTGTCCGAAAAAAAGATGAATAGTGATAAAAAATGACGAAAAAAAGCGGGCCCAAGGCCCGCTCGAAAAACAAGTATAGTCGATCCTTTTCAAAATTACCACCCCTGCCGGCATCTGCACCAAGGAGGGCCGGTCGCCACCGGCATGCAGGTGCCCCCTTAACAGTTTTCGCCGCCCCGCGGCCGGCCCGGGAACGGCTTCAGCTGTTTATATGAAAATCTCCCCGGACAATGCTCGCTGTCCGGGGAGATTTTTATTGTTGGTTGTGGCTGCGGCCCAAAAGTTATGGTCCAGCCATGCGGATTAGTGTCTGTCCAGAAATGAGCAATTTCGTTCAAGATCAAGGATCGCGAAAAAAATAACCAGAGTCATATAAATGATATTACGAGGATTATTTTTTGAGCATGACGCCGAGATTGGACGAAAGGGCCATTTCCGGATGGGCACTGGTTAGTCCGGAGCCGTGCTCATCACATGGCTCAACTCCTCTATCTTATTGTTTTTGATCCGCCAGTCATAGATGTCCACCATATCCTTGTACACCTGCATGACCTGGAAGAAACCGTGCCAATGGGCGTAGTCAGGGGCAAACATGGCCGCGCCGTGCCGGGCCCGTCGACCGGCGTGATGCCAGAGGAAGTAATGCAGCTCCTGGAAACCGTCCTTCCACGGGTCCTGCTTGAGCAACCCCTTGGCCTTGAGATCCTGCTTCATGGCCTCGGCCTTGTCATAATACATATTGTAGAGTTCAACCGCATTGTCCAGGGAGTCCCGCTGGGCGTTGGTGTGTGATTTTCCATGACAGTTAACGCACACCTTGCGCATCAACTTGTCACCCTTTTCGCCGTCACCCCGCTCACCGCTTCTGATCACACTCCTGGGATGAACCAGGTCCCATTTCAGCCGTTCATTGACATTGTGGGTGGTGGACAATTCACCGATCCCGCTCATATGGCAGGTGGCGCAGGTCGGGGCGGTATAATCGCCGGGCTGCCAGGTGTCAGGGGCCGCATCCCAGTTCCACTCCTCTCCCTGGGTCAGGTAGAGCTGGCCGTGCTTGCTCTCGTTATAGATCTCGATATGGGGATGATCCGGACCCAGATGACAACTGGCGCAGGCCTCGGGTTTTCTCGCCTCGGCCACCGAAAACTCGTGCCGGGTATGGCAGACCGTGCAGTTGCCGATGCCGCCGTCCGGATACCGGGTACCCACCCCGCCGGGCCAGGTTTCCTTGATCGGCTTGTTGTCCGGACCCAGTTCCACCTTGGTACCGTGGCACATCTGGCAACCAGTGGCCCGGGTGGCCCGGTTACTTCCCGTGCCTGGTTTATTGCCCATGAACTCGCCGCCCTCGTGATAGTACATCAGCTTCTGAAACTTCTCCTTTTCAATCACCGGGTCGCCGGCCAATTTAGCATGACCGCTCTTTAAAAACTGCTTGACCTCGGCCGGATGACAACGCTCGCAGGTCTTGGAAGAGACCATGGGCGAGATGTAGATCTCCGTGCCCCGGACCCCCTCGCACTGGCTGGCCATGGGCGAACCCTTGGCCACGGTATGGCAGTCGTAGCAGGTAATGGCGGCATGGCCCATCTTGCCTTTTTTCCACGATTCAACAATGCCCGGCGTTTTTTTGGCATGACACTCGATACATCCGGCTGCATCCTCGCTCATCCCCCGCTTGATCACTATCTCCTTTGGGGCCAGATTGGGGGTCTCGGCGGCCGGGGCCATGACCGTTCCCATGGTCAAGACACAAAGGGCCAGTCCAATGACCACCAGAAATTTCGTTTTGTCTTCCCTTTTCATACCTTCCTCCTTGTCTGTCTTCTCCTGGGACTGTTTTTCATAAGGCACCGGTAAAAGCTCACGGGCATGAGGTTACCGTAAATCCGCACCCCCGGTGAATGGTTACTGTTGTTCACTTAGGTTTCCGAGAAAAATCTATTTGCGGTTTCAATCATGTTGCGATGGCCGACATGGGGATGACATTCTGTACAGGTTTTTTTCGCCTCGCCCAGCAGATAGGCCCGGTGGGCCAGGAGCCCGCCACGCTTGATCCCCTTGGGGGTCAATTCGTGGTGGCAGCGGCGGCAGGCGCTGTCAAAGGTGAACTTCTGCCGGTTCTGCTCCGCATTGCCGGCCCAGTCAAAGGTAACCGGATCGATCACCATGTTCTGGATGACATCGCCGGTGCCGGTAATCGCCTTGGTGGTCAGATATTGGAGAAAATTGCCATGGGGCAGATGGCAGTCCACGCACTGGGCCGCGAAGCCCTGCGGGTTGTTGCCGCCATGCACCGACTCCTTCCAGGATGTGCGGAAGGGGGTCATGACATGACAGGTGACGCAAAAGGTGTCGGTGTTGGTGGTCTCGATCATGAAACCCGAGGCCAGCACCGTGACCATGGCCAGCAGGATCCCCATGGCCAGGCCGACCCACCATGCTTTTTTGCCGCCTGAACGTTCCTTGCCTTGCTTTGCCATTAAATCACCTCCTTTGTCTTCAGATGCCGGTCAGAATGGTTACCTGTTATGCAACATAAGGTGACGCGCCTCGATTGGTTGAGATTAGATTTAGCAAGTATCGTTCCAGAAAAAAAAGAATCGCAAAATCAGGCTATTGAAAAATCGATGTTACTAAAAAGTAACAAAAACGGCTATTGACTGTTACCTGTACGTAACAGTACAATCAGGCTGAACCGGTCCCGGTCCACAGGGCCGCGGCCTGAAAAGGCCCTGCCGCCGGGCACGGCCCCAAGGAGCCGGCAACTCCGGCCCGGCCAGGTATGATATATGCATTTTAATCCCTTGAAATGAGGCCCTGCCGGACCGACCACCGGGCTCATGACCCGCGCTATCATCAGCCCCGGATCCTGTCGCCGGACCCGGGTCCCAATCATCGGGTGGCAAAGATGCGGTTGCGCAACAAATTCATACTGGTCATCGGGCTGATGGTAGTGGTGTCCTACGGCTACACCTTCATGCGGATCTCAAGCTTTCAACAGGAACTGCTCCATTCCCTGATGCTCAGCCAGGCCCGCCTGCTCGCCGACCAGGTACTGTTGACCCGCAAATGGGTTGCCGACCATAAGGGCGTTTTTGTCCTGGAAGAAGAGGGGGTGGAGCCCAACCCCTATCTCCGGGAACCGGAGGTCAACATCAACGGCCGCCACCTGATCAAGCGCAACCCGGCAATGGTTACCCGGGAACTCTCCGAGTACACCGCCCGCCGCGATATCTGCCGGTTCCGCTTCCGGGTCACCAGCCTCAGGCCGGTCAACCCGGCCAACCGCCCCAATGAATTCGAACGGGCCAGCCTGAAGAGGTTCGCCACCGGGGAACTGACCGAGGCCCACGAGATAACCGCGGGCAAGGATGGACGCCTGCTGCGCTACATAGAACCGCTGAATATTGAAAAGGGATGCCTGGAGTGTCACGCCCGGCACGGCTACCGGATCGGCGATATCCGCGGCGGCCTGAGCCTGGAAATCCCGATGGACTGGGAGGACAAGGCCATTGCCGGGAACCGGCGGATGCTGCTCACTGTTTTTGCGGTGTCGATCCTGCTGATCGCCGTCTTTATCGGGCTCTTTTTCGAATTGCTGGTCATCAGGCGCCTTGATCTGCTCTCCCGGGCCATGGACCGCTGTCCCGGATCTGATAAGGGCGCGGTTGAGCTGCCGCCGGAAAAGGATGAGATCGGCAAGCTGACCACAAAGTTCAAGGAACTGGATACCCGCCTTACCGCCTCCCAGATCGAATTGCAACAAACCCACGAACAGATGCTCCAGGTGGAGAAAATGGCGGCCATGGGCCGGCTCTCGGCCGGCATTGCCCATGAGATCAACAATCCGCTGGGCGGGATGCTGAACTGTATCAAGGGCATGAAGGAAAACCCGGATGACGAGGAAATGCGCCGCCGGTATCTTGACCTGCTGAACAAGGGGCTGCTGCGGATAGAGAATACGGTCCGCCAGCTGCTTAACTTCGGCCGCCGGGAACCGCTGCAACTGAGAAAGGTCCCGGTGGATGAACTGATCCGCGAATGTCTGACCATGCTTGAGTATAAGCTGAGAAACATGACCCTGATCACCGACCTGACCCTGAACCGGCCCCTGGCCGTGCATGTTGACGCCCTGAAACAGGTGCTCATCAACCTGGGACTCAACGCGATCCAGGCCATGGATAAAGGCGGCACCCTCACCGTGCGCAGCCGCGAGACCGCGGACAGTTTTATCATCTCAATAGCCGATACCGGCGCCGGTATCCCGGCAGAGAACATGGTCAAGATCTTTGAGCCTTTTTTTACCACCAAGGAGGTGGGGGATGGAACCGGTCTCGGGCTGGCCGTCACCTATTCCCTGGTCCAGCGGATGGGCGGCTCCATCGAGGTAACCAGCGTTCCGGATGAGGGCAGCACCTTTTCCGTGACCCTGCCCAAACAGAAGGAACATGATAAGCCCGCTTGAGAGCGTGGGCGGAGAGAGTCGCCATGGCCAGAATACTGCTCGCTGAAGACGATGAGATCATATTGATCACCCTGTACGACCGCCTGGGCCGGGAAGGATGGCAGGTGGACCGGGCCGGGGACGGCAAACAGGCCCTGGCCCTGATCGAAAAGGGCAGGTACCACGTGGTGATCTCCGACATCCGCATGCCGGGCCTGAGCGGGATCAGCCTGATGGAAAGGGTGAAGGAGATGTCGCCGCACACCGAGGTGATCCTGATGACCGCCTACGGCAATGTCAACGATGCGGTCGACTGCATGCGCAGGGGCGCGGCCGATTATATCCTCAAGCCCTTTGACATGGACGATCTGATCATCAGGATCGGGAGACTCCTGGATAAACAGATCCTGCGCGCCCGGTGCGCCTCCCTGTCCGAAGGGTTGGTGAGTTCCAGGATCATCGGCAACAGTACCGCTGTTGCCCGGATGGAGGAAATGATCGGCAAGGTGGCGGTCACCGGCGCCTCGGTGCTGATCAGCGGCGAATCCGGCACTGGCAAGGAACTGGTCGCCTCGGCCATCCATAACCAGAGTCTGCGCGCCGACGGCCCCTATATCAAGATCAACTGCGCCGCCATCCCCGAGGCCCTGATCGAGTCGGAGCTGTTCGGCCATGAAAGGGGTTCGTTTACCGGAGCCCATGTCAGGAAGATCGGCAAGTTCGAACTGGCCGACCGGGGCACCATCCTGCTCGACGAAATCGGCGAGATGCCCCTGCCCCTCCAGGCCAAGCTCCTGCGGGTTCTCCAGGAAAAGGAGATCGAACGGATCGGCGGCAAACAACCCGTTGCCGTGGATGTGCGGGTTATGTGCGCCACGGCCAGGGACCTGGAAGAAGAGGTCCGGGAAGGACGGTTCCGCCAGGACCTTCTCTACCGGCTCAAGGTTATACCCATTCATGTGCCGCCCCTGCGGGATAGAAAGGAAGATATCCCGCTCCTCTGCGACCATTTTCTCGAGGAATTCAACGCCGGCCGGCCGACGCCCTTGCTGATCACCCCGGAGGCCATGGATTACCTGGCTGCCTACGATTATCCCGGCAACATCAGGGAACTGCGCAACATCATCGAACGGGCCACCGTGCTGCGCCAAGGCGCGATGATTACCCCGGCGGATCTGCCCGGCGACATGACCGCAACCGTCCCGGCCCCGGCCTTTACCAGCGACCGGCTGGCCGATGCGGTGGCCGGGGCGGAAAAACTCTGTATCCGGCAAGCCCTGCGCAAGTCCGACAACCACAAGGGCGAAACCGCCGTTGTCCTGGGAATCAGCCGCAAGACCCTCTGGGAAAAAATAAAACTCTATCAACTGGAATCGAACAGCCCACCGGGATGACCC
>JAKITW010000102.1 GCA_021647905.1 Desulfobacterales bacterium
CGGTCCTGGATGTGGCGGCGGTCCTCGCGCAGATGCACGACAATGCCTTCGGCGCCGGCCAGTTCACAGATGCCGGCGGCCAGCACCGGGTCCGGCTCGCTAATGCCGCGGGCCTGGCGCAGGGTTGCCACGTGATCAACATTAACCGCAAGTCGTATCATGCCTTTTCTCCTTTGCTGAATAAATTGGTGCATTATTATTTTTTCCTGGTCCTCCATCCGGGCCGCCTCGTCCTCGGAGCGTTCATGGTCAAAGCCGAGCAGATGGAGCAGCCCGTGGACAAGCAGAAACAACAGCCGCTGGTGCAGGGTGACCTGCGCAACAATCGCCTCCCGGGCCGCGGTTTCCACCGAGATCACCACGTCGCCGAGCAGATTGGCGGCCATGCCGGTGTCCGCGCCTTCGGTCAATGAAAAGGCCAGCACGTTGGTGGGACCGGGCTTGCGGCGATAGGTCTCGTTCAATTCCGCGATCCGCTTATCCGAGACCAGCAGGATGCTCAGCTCGGCATCACCGCGGCCGCATAGATCCAGCAGCCTGGTTGCGGCCTGCTCGATCTGCGCAAGACATACCGGGGTTCCGGCCGGCAATGAATCAGTGGTGAGATAAACCGGCATCTTTTATACTTTTTCAAAATTTAATTTTACCGCAGAGGACGCAGAGGGCACAGAGGTAATTACTTGAAGATAATATATTTTTTTGCGACCTCTGCGACCTCTGCGGTTAATTCTTTCGTTGTTATGATTTCTTCAGGATTTGCGGGTTTTTTTAGAGGCACTCCTGTCCTTTTTTTCGTAGGCCCGGATAATCTGCTGAACCAACGGGTGCCTGAGCACATCCACATCGGAAAAGGTACAGAAACCGATGCCCTTGATCTTCTTCAAAACCCGGGCCGCCTCCACCAGGCCTGACAGTTTACCGGCCGGCAGGTCGATCTGGGTGATATCGCCGGTGATCACCGCCCGGGAATCAAACCCGATCCGGGTCAGGAACATCTTCATCTGTTCGTGGGAGGTGTTCTGGGCCTCGTCCAGGATCACAAAGGCGTTGTTCAGGGTGCGGCCGCGCATGAAGGCCAGGGGCGCGATCTCGACAATGGACCGCTCAATCAGTTCCGCCACCTTGTCCCGGCCCACCATGTCGTTCAAGGCATCGTACAACGGCCGGAGATAGGGATCAACCTTCTGGGCCATGTCACCGGGCAGAAAGCCCAGCTTCTCGCCGGCCTCCACCGCCGGCCGGGTCAGGATAATCTGTTTGACCTGGTTGGCGGCCAGGGCCGAGACGGCCGCGGCAACGGCGAGATAGGTCTTGCCGGTGCCGGCCGGACCGATACCAAAGACGATATCATTGGCGCGGATACTGTCGATATACTGTTTCTGATTAACACTCTTGGGAGAGATCACCCGCCGGCTGGCGGTGATATAGACCCGGTCGAGAAAGATATCCTTTAACACCGCCCGGGGCGAACGTTCCAGGATCCGGAGCCCGTAGGCCACGTCCCGGGGATAGACCGGATAGCCCGCGCCAACGATCTCATATAGCTGTTGCAACCCGGTCACCGCCAGATCAACCTCATGGTCCATGCCGCTGACCGTCAGGGTGTTGCCCCGGGCCTGTACCGTCACCCCGGCGGTTTTCTCCACCGCGGCCAGGTTCCGGTCCAGCTCGCCGTACAGCAGCAAGGCCCGGTCATTATCATCAAAAACCAGCTCAACCTTGTTTTCCCGGCCCTGCTTGCTCCTTTTTTTCACCCTGTGCCGCTGCCTCACCCTTTCCCTCCGGTTCCCCGGGGTCTATTCCACATCCATGTCCACAATCTGCATCTCCTGTCCCTGTTCAACCCGGATGGAGGAAGAATTACAGGCAGGACAACAAAAAACAAACCAACGATCTTCGGAAAGTTCAAAGGCCCGGCCGCAGTCATTACAGGAGCCGCCCACCGGTACATGGTCGATGACCAGTTCCGCTCCCGCGGCAATGGTGCCGGCCTTGGCGCAGTCAAAGGCAAAAGAAAGGGCCTCGGGCAGGATACCCGCCGCCTTGCCGATCCGCAGCCGCACCGCTCCGATACTCTGATAGCCTTCCCGCCGGCACTGGCTGATCACCGTGTCGAGGATGCTCATCGCAATGGAGGCCTCATGCATGATCAGTCAAGCTGTCCAGTACCTGGGAAAACAGGGCCAGACTCTCCCGGCCGGCCTCGGGATCGACCTTCTGGATGGCATACCCGGCATGGACCAGGACATAATCACCCACCTCGGCCTCCTCGGCCAGCAGCATCAGGCTCACCTGCCGTTGGGCGCCGTAGACCTCAATGGTGGCCATCAGGTCGTTCTTACTGACGATTATCGAAGGGATTGCAACGCACATGGGATTCCGGTCCGTTTTCCGCAGGCCGGCCCGTGAACGGGTTGCCCCGCTATCCGGCATGGAACCAGGTAGGCCTTGCATTTTCAGTTGCCGGCCTATTATATATAGGAAAATGAATTAGTTCCACTAAGAAGTATCAGAACCAGGCAAAATCGCCCCTGTCTCTATCCGTAAAGCCGCCCCTGGCGGACCTGTCTCCGGCCGCGGGGAGCCGGAACAGGCAATGGACCCCTTCACTCCACCGGACCGGGCCCGAAACCCTAATGGAGAATATTGATGTCGACCATTCTCGTGGTTGATGATGAACTGAGCATGCGGGAGTTTTTCAGCATCCTGCTGGAAAAGGAAGGCCATGGCGTGGCCACTGCCGCCGATGCGAAGACGGCCCTCGAACTTCTGGCCGGAAGCCGGGAATTCGACCTGGTGATTTCGGACATCAGGATGCCCGGTGAGGGCGGCCTCTCCCTGCTCGCCAAGATCAAGGAAAAAAACAGCGCCCTGCCGGTGATCATGATTACCGCCTTTGCCTCTCCGGAAGACGCGGTCACCGCCATGAAGAGAGGCGCCTTTGACTATATCACCAAACCGTTCAAGGTGGACGAGATGCTGGAGGTCATCGACTCCGCCTGCCGGTTCGGCGCCACTGCGGCGGCAACCGACGATCAGCCGGCCGAGTTGTCTGCCGGTTTCGAGGAAATCATCGGCAACAGCCCGGAGATGTTGAAGATCTTCAGCCTGATCAGCCGGATTGCCCCCACTCCGGCCAACGTGTTGATCCACGGTGAGTCCGGCACTGGCAAGGAACTGGTGGCCAAGGCCATCCACCGCCACAGCAAGGTGGCGGACCGACCCTTTGTCCCGATCACCTGCAGCGCAATCCCGGAAACCCTGCTGGAATCCGAACTGTTCGGTCATGTCAAGGGCGCCTTTACCGGGGCGATTGCCAATAAAAAGGGATTGTTCGAACTTGCCGACACCGGCAGTGTCTTTCTTGATGAAATCGGCGAGTTGACCCCGCTGATCCAGACCAAACTCCTCCGTTTTCTCCAGGAGCGGGAGTTCAAGCCGGTGGGCGGCACCCAGACCATCAAGGTCAATGTCCGGATCATTGCCGCCACCAACCGGGATCTGGAAGAGGAGGTCCTGGCCGGCCGCTTCCGGGAAGACCTCTTCTACCGGCTGGTGGTGGTTCCGCTCCGGGTCCCTCCCCTGCGGGAAAGAAAGGGCGATGTGCCGCTGCTGGTGAATCACTTCCTGAAAAAATACTCGGGCAAACTGGAAAAGGACATCCAGGAAATTTCATCATATGCCCTCGAGGTGCTGATGGACTACGATTTCCCCGGCAATGTCCGGGAACTGGAGAATATCATCGAACGGGGAGTGGCCCTGGAGGACTCCAACATCATCCTGCCCGAAAGCCTGACCATCTCCATCCACCGTCGGCACCAGGAAAACCATGGGCAAGGCGACCCGTTGATCGGGGCGGTCCGGGACGAGGAGGAGCTGTTGCGTCTGGGACTTGAAGAGATAATGGCCCGGATGGAAAAAAATATCATCCGCTACGCCCTGGGCAAGACCGGCAACTCCAAGATGCGGGCCGCGGAACTGCTCAAAATCAGTTTCCGCTCCCTGCGGTACAAGGTCCAGAAATACGGAATCAACGACAGAAGGGGCCGGGCCGGTTAACCGGAGTCACTGAATATGGCCAAGCGTTTCTTCTCCAGACATCTCCCCCCGCGCCTTGCCGACGGCCTGTTGAGAGAACACCTCAAGTGGCTGTTCTTTCTCCGGGTGATCTTTATCTCCCTGTTTCTCGGCCTGAGCATTCTCCTCCAGCCTTCGAGCCGGACCCTGATCATCCCGCCGCTCAACTATATCGCCTATTTCATCGCCGGGGTGTACCTCTACACCATCCTCTCGGCCCTGATCCTGAAAAAGATAAAAAAAATCGTCACCTTCGCCTACAGTCAGGTGCTGATCGATTCCCTGCTGGTCTCCCTGCTCATCTACTCCAGCGGCGGCAGCCAATCGATATTCATTCCGGTCTATTTCTTCCCGATCATCGCTGGCAGCATTATCCTTCTCCGCCACGGCGGCCTGGCCACGGCCGCGGCCGGCACCCTGGGATACGGCCTGGTCCTGGTCCTGGAATACCTGGGCCATTACCCCCGGTTCTTCATCAGCTACGGCTACCGGCCGCCCCGGGATTTCATGGTGGTGTTGAACTATTTCTCCATCCATGGACTCAGCTTTTTCCTGGCCGCCTTTTTGAGCGCCCTGCTGTCCGAACAGCTCCGCAAGACGGAAAAGGCCTTAAACCTCACCAGCCGCCGCTTCGACCGGCTGAATTTCCTCTACAAACAGATATTCGACGATATCGCCACCGGGATCATTACCCTGGACGGAGACGGCAGCATCGGTTCCTTTAACCGGGCCTCGGAAAAGATCACCGGCTTTTCCGAGGCAGAGGTGCTTGGCCGGCCGCTGGCCGACATCTTTCCCCAGCTCCGCGGTCTGGCCCGGGCAGCCTCCAGGCCGGCCACCGAACTCGTCAGAAAAGACGGCGGCAGAATCCCGGTGGCCTACTCCTGCTCCAAGTTGAACATGCCTGAAAACTGCGAGGGCTGTCAGGTGATCACCCTGCAGGATCTAAGTGAAATAAAAGAGATGGAAAAACAGGTGCAGCAGGCCGAAAAAATGGCCGCCATCGGCGAGATGGCCGCCGGGGTGGCGCACGAGTTCCGCAACCCGCTGGCCGCAATCTCCGGCTCGGCCGAAGTCCTCCGTCAGGAGATAGAACCCGGGTCGTCCGGTCAACGGTTGCTGGAAATCATCATCCGGGAGTGTAACCGTCAGGAGGAGAGCATCTCCGACTTTCTGTTGTTTTCCAAACCAGGGCATCCGGAAAGGGAATGGATACCGCTCGACAGCCTGGTCCGGGACGTAACCATGTTGCTCCGCCAGTCGAAAAACTGGGCGGATCGTTTCAGGACCATGGTGAATATCCCGCCCCAACTGGACTGCTGGGCCGACCCCCAGCAACTCACCCAGGTGTTTATCAACCTGCTCGGCAACAGTTGTCAGGCCATGGCCAACCAAGGCGACACCATCCGGATCGATGCAGAGGAGTTTACAGCTGAGGATGGACGGCCGAGAACCAGAATCCGGATCAGCGACAACGGTTCGGGGATCGCGCCGGACAACCTGGAAAAGATTTTTGAGCCCTTCTTTACCACCCGGGAGAAAGGCACCGGACTGGGGCTGGCCATTGTCCAACAGATCATTACCAGCCACAAGGGCACCATCAAGGTCCAAGGCCGGCCGGGCCAGGGCGCAATCCTTGAAATCGTCCTGCCCTGCCCGGAGACATAGCGGCGTCAGTGCCCTGTGATCTTACGCCTTCTCCCTCCTGATCACGGCCCCAAGGCCCGCGAATTTTTCCACCAGATTCTCGTATCCCCGTTCAAGATGATAGATGCGGGAGATCTCGGTCTCCCCCCTGGCTGCCAACCCGGCCACCACCAGACAGGCGCTGGCCCTGAGATCAGTGGCCATCACCGGCGCGCCGAGCAGCCGGCTGCCGCCCTTGACAATGGCGCTGTTGCCATTGACCCGGATGTCGGCGCCCATCCGTTGCAATTCAGCCACATGCATGAAACGGTTCTCAAAAATCGTCTCGGTGATCACGCTCAACCCTCCGGTCATGGTCATCAGGGCCATGATCTGGGCCTGGAGATCAGTGGGAAACCCCGGATAGGGCTGGGTCTTGATGTCAATGCTTCTGAGGAGCGCGCCCCGGGTAGAACCAGATACCGTTTCCGGCCCGGTGATCCGAATCGACTCCCTGCCCTCGATAACCGCAAGACCCACGGAACGCAGCTTTTCGGTCAATGACGGCAGATGGTCGGGCCGGCAATGGGTCAGGGTCACATCGCCGCCCACCGCGGCCGCGGCGATCAGATAGGTGCCGGCCTCGATCCGGTCCGGAATCACCGAGATCTCCGCTGGTCGCAGTTCAGTGACCCCGTGAACCGTGAGACGATCACTGCCCCGGCCCTTGATCCGGGCGCCCATGGCAACGAGCATATCCACCAGGTTGGCAACCTCCGGCTCCCGGGCCGCATTCTTGATCACCGTGGTTCCTGCGGCAGTGGCCGCGGCCATCAGGATATTCTCGGTACCGGTCACCGAAGGGATATCAAAACAGATGGTCGCCCCGCGGAGTCCGTCCGGGACCCGGGCATCCACATAGCCCTGCTCCAGCTCCAGGACCGCGCCCATTTTCCGGAACCCCTGGAGGTGAAAATCAATGGGCCGGGCCCCGATGGCGCAACCACCGGGCAGGGAAACCCGAGCCCGGCCCAGCCGGGCGAGCAGGGGCCCTAAAACCAATACCGAGGCCCGCATGGTCTTGACCAGGTCGTATGAGGCCTCATAGCCGGCCAGCCCGGACGAGTCTATCCTGAGCGTGCTTCCGTCACGCTCCCAGACCAGGCCGAAGGTCTCGAGCAGGGCCAGGATCGTACGGGTATCGCGAAGATCAGGAACATTGTCGAGTTGATGCCACCCCGGCGCCAGCAGGGTCGCGGCAATAAGCGGCAGGGCCGCGTTCTTGGCCCCGCTGATCCGTACCTCGCCATGCAGGGGCACACCGCCGTTGATGATAATCTTGTCCATGGGTTACAGGGGTCAGGGGTCAGGGGTCAGGGGTCAGGGGTCAGGGGTCA
>JAKITW010000103.1 GCA_021647905.1 Desulfobacterales bacterium
GAAAGTATCCAGGGGTAGGCAAAATCAATTACTGCTCGGAAGCTGCATGGTCGTACTTTTGTTCATGCTCCCGGCCTGTGCCCACCTGTCTCCAACTCCCGCCGGGGTTGCCGCCGCCGGTGGCAGCGGGCCGGCCGCCGCGGCTGTTGCGTCTCAACCGGCCCCTGCGGCCGTGTCCCGCACCACCCCGGTCCTGCCGGTGCGTTTCCAGAAACCCGCCTACCTGGTCAAGGATATGGATACCGGGGACCGGGCCCAGGCAGGTGGCATGCCGGTGGGCGCGGACATCTCCTCGATTCAACCGATGCAGCTCCGGGAGGTGTTCAAGATCCTGGTGGAGCTGAAAAAGATGACCGTGAGCTGGGCCAGTGACGTGGACCAGAACATCCTGGTGGATGTCAATATCGGGGCAGACGATGATTTCTTTGCCGCCATTGATAATCTGCTGCGTCAGGTCGATTATTTCCACGAGGTCAGCGGTAATACCATTGTGATCCGCTACAATGACACCCGGAAATTTCATGTTGCCATGCCGTTCATGAGCGCCAACTATGCCACCTCGGTGGGTGGCAATGTCCTGGGCGGCACCACGGCCAGCAACCAGATCAGCAGCCAGGAGAACCCCTTTGATATCTGGAAGAATATCCAGGAAAATCTGGATAAGGTGCTGCAGATCTATTCGGCCACCGAGGTGGCCTCCGCCACCCCGGTCCAGGCAGAGGGCGGGGCCACCGCCACCGCCACCGCCACCGCGCCACCAGCGCCAGCAGCGGCAACCCGTTTGCCGGCCAAGGGCTACTATACCATTGACAAGCCCATCGGCCTGGTCACCGTGACCGCGCCGCGGCCGATGCTGGAAAAGATCGCGACCTATTTCAACAACCTCAAGACAGAACTGTACCGGCAGATATCCATTGAGGTCAAGATTATCGAGGTGACCTTGACCGATACTTCAACCACCGGCATTGACTGGAGCAACCTCCTTTCCGGCCAGACGGTCAATGTGGCCCTTTTCGGCGGCACCGGCCAGATATATCCATACAACGCCGCCAATACTCCGATCATCTCCACCATTACCGGTCCGGCCAGTTTCAACCTGGTGCTTGATCTGCTTCAGACCCAGGGCAGGGTCAAGGTCCTGAACAATCCGCGGATCGTGACCATGAACGGCCAGCCGGCGATGATCAGCGTGGGCCAGGATATGACCTATATTTCCTCGGAGGAAAGCACCACCGATGAGTGGGGAAATGTAACCATTACCAGGTCCACGGACAGTATTTTTTCCGGCCTTGGCCTGGGGGTGGTGCCGATGATTTCGGAGAACGACGAGGTCATTCTCAGCCTGACCCCGGTCTTGTCCGAGCTGGAGGGAGGCCAGATGACCTATGAGGGCACCGCCGGCGGCAGGATCGGGGTGCCGGTGGTCAATATGCGGGAAATGAACTCCATTGCCCGGGTCAAGAGCGGCGAGATGCTGGTGGTGGGAGGTTTTATCAAGGAAGCTGACAACGTGTCTGATGTCAAGTTCCCGATCCTGGGCGATTTGCCCTTGATCAACGGTCTGTTCAAACGTTCGGCCAAGAGCAGGCCCAAGGTCGAACTGGTCATCATGCTGCAGCCCCGGATCCTGTAAATCCGGTCGGCTGTAGAGACATAAAAAAGGCCCTCGTGTTGCGAGGGCTTTTTTTTTATCTACCGGATTCGACTGATCTAGGTTCAGTTTTTTTTATTGCGTCTGCTGCTGTTGCTGCTGCTGGGCCAGATTGTTCTGATACAGGGCCAGAAAATTGATCGGCTCCATCTGAAAGGGGATAAAACCGCCGTCCGTTGAAAGCTGGGTCACGATCTGGCGGGTAAAGGGGAAAAGCAGGGTCGGGCAGTCCACGTTAAGGACCCGGGCAAGATGCTCCTCCGGGATGTTTTTCAACAGAAACACCCCGGCATGCTCGATCTCAAGCACAAACAAGGCCTTGTTGTCGGCATTGGTGTCGGTGATCGTGGCATTGATCGTCATGGCGATTTCCCAGTTGTCATTATCCATTTTTTTATGCTTCAGGCCCAGGTTCATATCCACCTTGGGCGCGGGTTGCTCCAGGAGAAAGACCTCCGGCGCATTGGGATTCTCAAAGGAGAGGTCCTTGACGTACATCTTCTGTAACCTGAAGACCGGCGCTTCCGGCGCGGTATCGGCTGTATTTTGTTCGGTCATGATATTTTCCTTTTTTAAAAGCTTAGGTTCAGCGGCAAGTTACCCGCTTATATAATGGATAGTGCCGCGTCTGCAAAGCGGTTTTTTTAGAGAAGGCGTTTGAGAAAGGCGCCGGTATGGGATGCCGGGTTTGCCGCAACCTCCTCCGGGGTGCCGGTTGCAATGACCCTGCCGCCGCTGTCGCCGCCTTCCGGGCCCAGATCGATGAGATGGTCCGCGGTCTTGATCACGTCCAGGTTATGCTCGATGATCACCACTGTGTTGCCGCTGTCCACCAGCCTGGCCAGGACAACGAGCAGCTGTTTGATGTCCGCCGGATGCAGCCCGGTGGTCGGCTCGTCCAGGATATAGAGGGTGCGGCCGGTACTCCTCTTGGCCAGTTCCCGGGCCAGCTTGACCCGCTGGGCCTCGCCGCCGGACAGGGTCACCGATGACTGCCCCAGGCCGATATAGCCCAGGCCGACATCGGCCAGGGTCTGCAACCGGTTCCGGATCAACGGGATATTGGTGAAGAAATCCAGGGCCTCGTAAACGGTCATGGCCAGGATCCCGGCGATGTTCACACCCCGGTACCTGATATCCAGGGTTTCCCGGTTATAGCGGCGGCCAAGGCAGGTTTCGCAGGTGACATACATATCAGGCAGGAAATGCATGGCGATCTTGATCACCCCCTCGCCCTGGCAGGCCTCGCAGCGACCGCCCTTGACGTTGAAGCTGAACCGGCCCGGCTTGTAGCCCCGGGCCCGTGATTCGGGCAAACGGGCCAGCAATTCGCGGATCGGGGTCAATATCCCGGTATAGGTGGCTGGATTGGAACGCGGGGTCCGGCCGATGGGGCTCTGGTCGATGTCAATCACCTTGTCGATCCGGTCGAGCCCGCTGATCTTCAGCCCCTTTGTCCCGTGGCGCTGTTGCCGGAGAAAGGCATGGACACCCTTATAGAGCGTCTCAATGACCAGGGAACTCTTGCCTGAGCCGGATACCCCGGTGACACAGGTCATCCTGGCCAGGGGAAAGTCCACGGTCACCTCTTTCAGATTATTTGCCGTGGCCCCGCGCACCGAGATCCGGCCGGCCCTTTTCCGGCGCCGCGCCACTGGTACCGGGATGACCAGCCGGCCGGAGAGATAACCACCGGTTTGCGATTGTTTATTTTCAAGCAGTCCGGCCACCGGGCCGCTGTAGACGATTTCGCCGCCCTGCCGGCCGGCGCCGGGTCCCATATCCAGCACATGATCCGCCGCCAGGATGGTCTCGCTGTCATGTTCCACCACGATCACCGTATTGCCCAGGTCGCGCAGGCTGGTCAGGGTGTTGATCAACCGTTGGTTGTCGCGTTGGTGCAGGCCGATACTCGGTTCGTCCAGGATATAGAGGACCCCGGCCAGGCGGGAGCCGATCTGGGAGGCCAGCCGGATCCGCTGGGCCTCGCCGCCGGACAGGGTGGCGGCCCGGCGCTCCAGGGAGAGGTAGCCCAGCCCCACATCAGCGAGAAAGCTGAGCCGTTCGTTGATCTCCTTCATTATCCGCTGGGCAATGATCCGGTCCCGGCTGTTGAAATCAATGGCCGGCAGCTCAACCAGCAACCGGTCGATGCTCAGCCGGGTCATCCCGGCAATGGACCAGGGTCCGACCTTGACGGCCAGGGCCTCGGGCCGGAGCCGGTCCCCGTGGCAGCCCGGACATGGTTGCTCGTTCATGTATCGGCCCAACTCCTCCCGGACCGCTGCGGAAGCGGTTTCCTGAAAGCGGCGGGCCAACTGGGGCAGGACCCCCTCGAAACTGGACTGGGCGGTTACCCGGCGCCGGTGCCGCTGGTAATGGAACAGGATCTCCTCCCGGCCGGAACCGTGGAGGATCACCTTTCTGGCCCGGTCCGGCAGCCGTCCGAACGGGGTATCGACGCTGAATCGATAGTGGTCGGCCAGTCCGGTCAGGAGCTGACCCGAATAGGTGGCCAGGGAGCGACCGCTCCAACAGGCAATGGCCCCCTGGCGGAGAGAAAGCGAGTGGTCCGGGACCACCAGGTCCGGGTCAAAGAACTGTTTTATCCCCAGGCCGTGGCATTGGCCGCAGGCGCCCTTGGGATTGTTAAATGAAAATAGCTGGGTGGAGATCTCGGGCAGGCTTCTGCCGCAGGAGATACAGGCCGCCCTTTCACTGAACAGGATTTCTTCTGCCTTATCCAGCAGTTCGACCAGCAGAAATCCCTGGCCCAGTTTTACCGCGGTGGCCACTGAATCAGCCAGCCGGCGGCCGATGCCGGGCTTGATCACCAACCGGTCCACCACTGCCTCGACCCGATGGCGCTTGGTCCGGGCAAGCGGGATCTCCCGGTCCAATGAATGGATTTCCCCGTTGACCCGGACCCGGGCATAGCCGTCCTTACGGAGCTGATCGAACAGGTCGCGATGCTCGCCCTTTTTTCCGTCCACCAGCGGCGCCAGCAGGATAATCCTGCTGCCCGCGGGCAGGGCCGTCAATGCGTTCACCATATCCTCCACGGACTGGGCCCGGATCTCCCGGCCGCAGTCGGGACAAAAGGGGTGGCCGACCCGGGCATAGAGAAGCCGGAGATGGTCGTAGATCTCGGTGATCGTGCCCACGGTGGAGCGGGGGTTGCGGCCGGTGGTCCGCTGTTCAATGGACACTGCCGGCGATAACCCTTCCAGGGAGTCGACATCGGGTTTGTCCATCTGGCCGAGGAACTGGCGGGCATAGGTGGACAGGGATTCCACGTAGCGGCGCTGGCCCTCGGCATACAGGGTGTCAAAGGCCAGGGTCGATTTGCCGGAGCCGGACAGGCCGGTGAACACCACCAGCCGGTTGCGGGGCAGATCAACATCGATATTTTTGAGGTTATGCATCCGGGCGCCCCGGATGCGGATCTCTTTTGGTTCCATGGAAGTGACGGGTTATTGGTCAGAGGTTAGAGGTCAGAGGTCAGAGGTTAGAGGTCAGAGGTTAGAGGTCAGAGGGCACGGAAATTTTTTACCAATAACCCCTCACCCCTCACCAATAACCAATAACCCATCACCCATCACCCATCACCTTTCTTTTCTCAATCTTGCCCCGAAAAAGCCGTCCATTCCGTGCTGACCGGGCAGGGTGCGGAAGAACCCGTCCTGATCCACCAGTTGTTCCGGGAGAAAATCCTGGGCGTTTTCCAGGGTGAATTCCGAATGGGCGGCCAGGAATTTTTCAATCACCATCTCGTTTTCCTCGGGCTCGGTGCTGCAGGTAACATAGACCAGTATTCCGGCCCGGGCCAGGAGAGGTACTGCGGTGTTCAGCAGGGCCAGCTGTTTTTTTTGATAGCGGCCGAGATCAGCCGCGGTCCGGTTCCAGCGGATATCCGGATGGCGGCTGATAACCCCCAGTCCGGAACAGGGCGCATCCAGGATAATTCCGTTAAAGGTTCCGTTGATGTTTTCCAGGATATCCTCGATAATCCGCACCCGGTCCGTCAGTTGAAGCCGGGCCAGATTGTCCCGCAGCCGCTGTATCCGGAGCCGGTTGGGCTCCACTGCCAGCAGTTTTGCACCAATTGGTAACTCCTGGGCCAGGTGGCTGGTCTTGCCGCCCGGTCCGGCACAGCCGTCCAGGTAGCTGTTGTCCGGTTGTAACGGCAGAAGCAGTCTGCCGGCCATCTGGGCCGCCTCGCCCTGGACCTGGAAAAAACCCTGAACATAACCGGGCAGTCCGGTGATTGCACCCTGAAAATCGTCAAGCAGCAGGGCCTCCGGAGAAAACAACCCCGGCCGGGCCTCAATACCGGCGGCGGCGAACATCTCTTGCAGCGCCGGCCGCGATATGGCCCGGCTGTTTACCCGCAGACAGAGGATGGCCGGGCTGTTGTCAGCCGCACAGATCGCCCCGCACCCCTCCTGGCCGTAGCGTTTTTTCCACCGGTCAACAAGCCATTGCGGATGGCTGAAACGGGCTGTTTCCGGCAGGTCGGAATCCTGGTCTTGGGGCCTGGGAAGGTCTGGCTGCCGCCGGGCGATGGTCCGCAGGACCCCGTTGACAAAACCCGTGAGCCAGCCCGGTTGCCGGCTTTGTTTCAGCGCGGCCACGGTCTCGTTGATCGCCGCGGCCGGCGGGATCCGGTCCATGAACAACAGTTGCAAGGTTCCCACCCTGAGGGCCTGGCGGGTGCGGGGCTTCATCCTGTTAAGGGGATGGCGGGAGAAGCGACCCAGGACCCAGTCCAGATAGCCGCGCCAGCGGATGACTCCGTGGACCAGGGCAAAAAGAAGTTGCCAATCCCGGGGATCGGCCATCTCTTCCCGCCGGCGCCGGACCTCCAGGATCTGGTCAATGGGCAGGTTGTCTCGCTCCCATTGGCAGAGAATATCAATGGCAAGCTCTCGGGGAGTGGGGTTCATGGTGAAGTGCAGTGAATAGTGAATAGTGAATAGTGAACGGTTAATTGTTATTAGATAAGGTTTCGGTAAACCCCGTACGTTTGAGGTTGGACCGGGAAAGGGGTTTTCTTATACCGAACGGTGTAGCGGACCCTGAGCCGCAGCCGTGACGGCAAAAGCGGAAATTGAAACAACTTCGGCAG
>JAKITW010000104.1 GCA_021647905.1 Desulfobacterales bacterium
CACGGAAGTTAAGCTCCTCAGCGCCGATGGTACTGCATGGGAGACTGTGTGGGAGAGTAGGTCGCCGCCGAATTCTTTTTGTGAAAAAGGGTTCCTTCTTTAGAGGGAACCCTTTTTTTATGCCTGCCCCTACCCTGTCAACATCCCCTCTCGCCCCAAGGGCAATGCATTCACTTGTCATCACCCCTCCTTCCTGGTAGTCTATCTCCCGGTTACCACATAACTGATCACGGGGTAACTACGCAATATCATTACCTCCAAACCTGTAAGCGATCACAGACACCACTGCTTATCAACAACCGGAAAGAAGATATGTCAGCCACATTCGCCTTGATCCTGGCCGCTGGCAAGGGCACCCGCATGAAGTCGGAAAAGGCCAAGGTCCTGCACGAGGTCCTTTTCGTTCCCATGGTCTTCCATGTCCTTGACGCCATTGCCGGCCTGGATCTTATCCGGACCATGGTGGTGGTCGGCCACCAGCAGGATGCGGTGATCAAAACCCTGGCCGGTTATGACGTTGAGCATGTCCTGCAGGAAGAACAGCTCGGCACCGGTCATGCCGCCCGTTGCGCCGAGCCGTATCTCGCCGGTCAGCAAGGCACCGTGCTGATCCTCTGCGGTGACATCCCCCTGATCCGATCCCGGACCATAGACCGGATGCTCGCTGAGCATAAACAAAACAGCGAACCGCTCACGGTGATGACAACGCATCTTGCCGACCCCGGCAACTACGGCCGGATCATCCGCAACGCAGCCGGAGATCTTGCCGGCATAGTCGAGCAAAAGGACGCCACCCCGGAAGAACGGCTGATCAAGGAGATCAATGCCGGGATCTACTGCGTGGAACTGCCCTTTCTGTTCGAGGCCCTGGCCCGGGTGAACACCAACAATAAACAGGGCGAGATGTACCTTACCGACATCGTGGCCATTGCCGCGAAGGCGGGCAATAAAATAAATACCTTTTCCTGCGAAGATGCCCTGGAGGTGCTGGGGGTGAACTCCCGGCTCGAACTGGCCGAGGCGCATTGCGAGCTGCAGCGGCGCCACAATGAGGAACTGATGCTCTCCGGGGTCACCCTGCTCGCCCCGGAAACCGCCTTTATCCAGAACGGGGTCATTATCGGGGCTGATACCTGCATCAATGCCAATGTCCAGATCACCGGCAATACAAAAATCGGCGGCAACTGCACCATCGGCCCCAACACGGTCATCCACGAGAGCCGGATCAACGACAACGTCGCCGTCCCACCCCTGTCCCATGTCCGCAATCAGGTGTTGACCTAACCAGCGGGATCACATCTCCACGCCCACCTCTCCTTGTCCGGGAGGACTTTCACCTGAATCCGTTCTCCGGGCAGATATAATTTTATGGACGTCATCCCAGCCGGCCAATATAATGGATAAACCATGCGGTTTCTTCCTGTAACAGTAATGCTGCTCACCATCTTCCTCTCCTCTCCGCTATTGGCCCGGGACGTTAAGGGCGGTTACTATTCCGCGCCCATTGATGATGTCCGTGAGTCCTTTGAGGACAGATCGCCGCTGACCAGGCGACTCTCCGAGAGGTTTGCAAATATGAGCAAGGAAAAAAAGGCGCTCTATTTGAACCTGGCCGGTACAACTGGAATCCTGGCCCATGCGGTTCTCGTCTGGGGCGCCAGCCCGGCCAGGTATTTCAAAACCACCTCGGAAGGATGGTTCGACGCTGATACGGGTTACGGCGGCGCTGATAAACTCGGCCATTTTTATACCGGGTATGTGGTGGGAGATATTTTCAGCTATGCCTATGATTCGTGGGGGTTTGACCGACGAAAATCCAGCATTTTTTCTTTTCTTTCGTCAGTCCTCTGTACCACGTTGGGGGAAATTGCCGATGGCTTCAGCGATTACGGGCTGTCCCACGAGGATATAATCGCCAACGTCAGCGGGGCCGCGGCAAGCTATGTCCTGCATGAAAATCCCTGGTTATCGGACAAGATTGACCTGAGACTGGAATATAAGCTCTCGGGATTCTCTCTTTCCACCACCGATTACGACCAGATGAAGTATCTGATCGCCTTAAAGGCCGAGGGGTTTGACTGGATTAAAAACGAGCAGCTCAAATTTGCCGAGTTGTATTTTGGTTATTATACCCGTGGTTTTGTAAACGATGAACCATCCCGGGAAAGAATCCCGTACCTTGGTATAGGTTTCAACCTGTCCCGTTTTTTCCGCAATAAAAACAAGCCGCTTTCAACGTTATTTACTTATTACCAGCTTCCCTATAGCTACCTGGAAGCAGGCAGGCCCATGACCAGCCGTCACTAAAGCCGGTGCACGGTTCCTGACAACCTCCTCCCGCTTTATCCCGCGCCGATTCCAGCATTTTTTCCGTATCCGGGCGGACAGCCCGGCCCATGATCATTGCCCTGGAACCAGATAGCCCTTTTTGACAAGCCGGGTGTAAAGGTACAGGGTCAGGAACATTCCCATGTAAGACCCCATCAGGATGTCGCTGACAAAGTGGGCCGAAACAAAGACCCGGCTGGCAGACACCAGGGCGGCAAAAAAGACAAAGGCCGCGGTGTATCTGGGAAACAGCAGCGACAGCGAAATCATCAGGGCCCAGGCGGTCTGGGAATGGCCGGAGGGAAAGCCGTTCATCCCGAAGTCGAAATTAAAGGGCTGAAACCCGTACAGGTTGTCGGCTAAAAAATAACGCGGCCGGTACCGGCCGATCATCGTCTTGACAAGGTTGAGCAGCAGGCCGGAGAAAACGATCGACAGAAAGACAAAAAACGCCTTTCCGCTGATCGCGGCGCAGCGCCGGCGCAGGCCGGGATCTTTCCCATACCGCTGCAGGAGATAGGCCCCCGCGGCAATACAGAGAGAAGAGCTTATCCAGATGTCGCCCTTGCCCAGCCGGGTAACCCTTTCAAAGAACTGTTGCCAGCCGGCCGGCAGATGCTGGTGGACCAGCAGCAGAACCTGGCGGTCGACAAAGATCATGCTGAGCCCGCAGAGCAGCAGCACAACGATAAAACCGGCCCAGGCCTGGGGAACATTGATCCGGCAACGGTCCTTGTCCAGGAAAAGCATGGAGAAACAGCCCCCTTACATTTTGTTCATCTTGTTGCCGCCCCGGGCCCTTGCCGGCAGGCGGGCAGGTTGTAACCTATCGTAACCCCTGAAAGTTGCGGCACCAGACATAATCAACGCTATTCACCTTGTTATGCAGGTAAATATCAATGGTTTTGGCCTGCTCCACCGCACTGCAGCGCATGGTCGCATTGATATCCTTATTAAAGAAATGGGTATTGATAAAGAGCAGGTCGCGGCCGATCGGTGAAGATTTCTGCCAGAGATCAAACTGGTCGTCACGGTTATCGATCAGGAAAAGATCGATTTCAGGGGATGGATTATAAAAAATGGCCCGCGAGGCCAGGGTCCAGTTGGTCACCGCCATTGCCTCCCGGGCCGGATCATCGATCAACGCCGCCGCCTCCTCCATGATGGTGTCAAACCCGTAAATATCACGGTGGATGGTTGCCTGATAGTCCTTGAACGGGATGAGTTTAAGGGAAAGTTCACCATAGGCCAGCAATGAGAGGGTCATGGAGATTGCCACGGCCCCGTAAAGGTATTTTTTCCAGCCACTGCCGGCCTGGAGAAGATAATAGCTGCCGATCGGGATGAAGAGCAGATAAAAAGGCGATGTCCAGTGCGGCAGGGCCCGCTCATAAAACGAGGCATAGGTGAAGAAGCCGATGAGCACCACCCCGAAGAGGGCGCTTAGAAAGAGGGTCTTCTCCTTGGAACGAAGCGCCTTATAGAGCCCGAAAAAAGCTATTGGCAACAACAGGGGGCTATATGCAACAAACTGGGCACCCAGCGACAGGCCGAATTTTCCCCAGCTGACCGCATCCGAGCCGGCCACGTGCCGGGCCTGGTAGGCAAAGCTTATCCAGTCGTGCCGGGCGTTCCACACCAGCACCGGACTGATCAGCAACAGTGCCAGCAGCGCACCGGGGAGCAGCTTCGGGGTGAAGAGCAGGTCAAACCGTCTACGGAAAATAAAATAGAGCGCAATCGGGGGCAGAAACAGGACCGCGGTATACTTGGCCAGCCCGGCGAGCCCCAGCAACAGGCCCAGCCGGAGCCAGTTGCCAACGGTATTTTCTTGTTCAACGGCAATAACGGTATGGATAAGCGGGATGATGAGTATGAAGAGCAGGGTGTCCGGCATCAACATTATAAAAAGTGCGTTGAACAGAAAAGAGGCGTTCAACGCAACCGTACAGAACAGCGCCTGGTACCGGTCCCTGGCAATGGCCAGGATGAAACGGTAGATCAGGACCGAAACAATGCCGCCGATCAGGACCGCGGCTATCCTGGCGCCGAACTCGTTCTCACCGAACAGCGAGGTGAAAACATACTGCACCCAGCCGATCAGGGGCGGATGATCAAAATAGCTTAGATCCAGATAGCGGCCGTAAAGGACATAATGGGCCTCATCCACCCCGAGGCCGAACCGGGGAATGACCAGCAGGCGCAGCAGGGTGATCCCGGCCAGAAAAAAAAGCAGGCCAGAGTGTTCCTTGACTGTTGAATGCATCGACTGATATCGCAAAATCGCCTGGGGGGGTAATGGTGGGATGGCGGAAATCATTGGCCCTAAGCATGGTTATTGTCTCCTCAAACCATCTTCGCCACAAGCCCTATAATGAAAAGCACGGGCAACTGTCAACAAAAACAGCTCCGAACTCAGGAAAAACAGCTATGTTTCCCTTCACAAAATAGAAAACGGAACCCCTTTCAGTTGTTGACATTTTCCTTTATTTCCCTTAAAGTAATCTTACCAATTTCTTACCGGGGAGGTTTTTCCATGCCAACCACAATTCTTTCAAGCAAAGGCCAGGTCATCATCCCCAAATCGATCCGGGAAGAACATCACTGGGAACCGGGTCAGCGCCTTGAGGTCATTAAGTCCGGTGAAGGTGTTCAACTCAAACCAGTAGAGCCTTTCTCGAAAACCACCCTTGCCGATGTTGCGGCATGTCTGCAATACAAAGGCAAGGCCAAAACTCTTGCCGAGATGGAAGATGCCATCCGCAAGGGGGCACAGGAGGCCGCCCGTGATCGCGGTTGACACAAACGTTATCGTCCGTCTCCTGACTCGCGACGACGAGGAGCAGTTCCAGAAGGCCTCGACCTTATTCAGCAAATACGATATCTTCATCCCGGAAACCGTCATCCTCGAAACCGAATGGGTCCTGCGCTATGCTTACAATTTTGCGCCCGCCGCCATCTGTGATGCCTTTAGCAAGACCTTCGGCCTGCCAAATGTGAAGTTACAGCGGCCGGATATAATCGCCCAGGCCATTGACCTCTCCCGGAAGGACCTGGGTTTCGCCGACTCCCTGCATCTTTCCATGAGCAAGGAGTGCAAACATTTCGCCACCTTTGACACCGCCTTCATCCGCAAGGCAAAGGGGCTGACAAAGTGCAGGGTAAAAAAACCTTGAACCCGTGACAACCGGTTCATCCCCACGCCTGTGGGGAACATTGTAATTTCCCGCCGTAGACGAGCCCTTAAAACGGTTCATCCCCACGCCTGTGGGGAACATGCCATCTTTGGCGCTGCCGTGGCACCGGCGAGCGGTTCATCCCCACGCCTGTGGGGAACATATGTCAATCCGCATTGCTGCTATTTCCTCAACCGGTTCATCCCCACGCCTGTGGGGAACATTCGGCAAATGTGCCAAAAAAACGCTCAACGGTCGGTTCATCCCCACGCCTGTGGGGAACATTCCCAACCGAGGGGGAAGCTGCTCTTCATGTCCGGTTCATCCCCACGCCTGTGGGGAACATTCGGCAAGACGCAAGGTGTCGCCGTTGTACTGCGGTTCATCCCCACGCCTGTGGGGAACATGGCCTGCTGGCCGGGCTGATGATTGTGGTGTCCGGTTCATCCCCACGCCTGTGGGGAACATTTCAAGTGCCCTGGCACCATGGGCATCAACACCGGTTCATCCCCACGCCTGTGGGGAACATAAGGGCGTCCTGGTCGAGCTGCCGTTCGAGGCCGGTTCATCCCCACGCCTGTGGGGAACATTCTGCGTCAGGTCGATTGGTCTGGCGAAGGGTCGGTTCATCCCCACGCCTGTGGGGAACATAGCACTGATATTCGACGTGACCGTAAATGTTTCGGTTCATCCCCACGCCTGTGGGGAACATACCTCCAGTTCGGGTTCCGGTTTTTGAGAGTGCGGTTCATCCCCACGCCTGTGGGGAACATGCTTGTTTTCTGCCTCTGCGAGAGTTGTTTTTACGGTTCATCCCCCGCCCTTTG
>JAKITW010000105.1 GCA_021647905.1 Desulfobacterales bacterium
TGCCGAAGTTGTTTTAAATTCCGCTTTTGCCGTCACGGCCGCGGCTCAGGGTCCGCTACACCGTTCGGTATAAGAAAACCCCTTTCCCGGTCCAACCTCAAACGTACGGGGTTTACCGAAACCTTACCTCTAAAGCCTCCGGCTTCAAACCGTATCCATAAAACTCTTCTCGATCCGGCTGAACAGGATGATGCCGATGGCCAGGACCACCAGGGTAGTGACGCCACTGATGGCCAAACTGCTAAAACTGACCGTGCCGGAACCGAGGAAGGCGTAACGAAAGGCCTCGATCACCGGGGCCATGGGGTTCAGGGCCATGATCCACTGGTATTTCTCCGGAATCTGGGAGGTGGGATAGACAATGGGGGTGGCGTACATCCAGAGCTGGACCCCGAAGCCGACCAGTTGAGCAAGGTCCCGGTACTTGGTGGTCAGCGAGGAGACGATAATCCCGAAACCCAGTCCCAGGGCGGCCATTTGCAGGATCAGAAGCGGGAAAGCAAAAAGCAGGGGCTGGGGATGGATGGCAGCGCCCTGTAGATAATAATAGGCAACAAAACCGAGAAACAAGGCAAACTGGATCGCAAAGGAGATAAGGTTGCTGATCACCACGGCCAACGGTACGGTGAGCCGGGGGAAATAGACCTTGCCGAAGATACCGGCATTACCGACAAAGGTGTTGGAGGTCTTGGTCAGACAATCGGCAAAATAGCGCCAGGCCACCACCCCGGAAAGGTAAAAAAGTACCTGAGGCAAACCGTCGGTGGGGATCTTGGCCACCTTGCCGAAGATGACCGTGAAGACCAGGGTGGTCATCAGCGGCTGGATCAGATACCAGAGGGGACCGAGGATGGTCTGCTTGTACACGGCCACAAAATCGCGGCGGACAAAGAGCATGATCAGGTCCCGGTATCGCCACAGTTCGGAGAGATGGATATCGAACCAGCCGGACACCGGCTGGATTATCATGTCCCAATTCGCTTCAGCCGCCACCGGGGCGGATCTCTGGGGAGAGTCGGGGGATATTTTTTGGTTCATTTTGTTTTCACGCAAAGATGTTATGGACGCAGCCTTAATTTTGAGTTTTGAATGTTGAATTTTAGATTCAGCCCTCGTTGCTCTCTTTTCACCGTTCACTTTTCGCCGCCCGTTGCCCATCTACCATTTCCCGGACCACATCCGCCATAGCGTACTGCGGCAGCCATCCCAGTATCTCCCGGGCCTTGCCCGGGTTGGCCCGGCTGACCGCCAGGTCGGTGGGCCGGAGCAGGGCGGGGTCGGTAACCACATGCTCCCGCCAGGAGAGCCCGGCACAGGAGAAAACGGCATCGACAAACTCCTCAAGGGAGTGGCTGGTACCGGTGGCAATGACATAATCGTCCGGGACCTCCTGCTGCAGCATCAACCACATGGCCTGGACATATTCCGGGGCCCAGCCCCAGTCCCGCAGGATGGCGATATTGCCCAGGCGCAGTTTTTCGTCGCTTCCGGCCGCGATCCTACAGGCGGCAGCCACAATCTTCCGGGTAACAAACCTTCTCGGCCGAAGCGGCGACTCATGGTTGAACAGAATCCCGGAACAGGCAAACAACCCATAGGCCTCGCGGTAGTTGGCCACCTCCCAGAAGGCGGCCGCCTTGGCAACCGCATAGGGGCTGCGGGGCCGGAAGGGGGTTGTTTCGTCGGCCGGCATGCCGCCGGTATCACCGAAACATTCACTGGATGCGGCATGATAGAACTTTACCGGCTGCCCGGTAAAACGAATCGCCTCGAGCAGATTGAGGGTGCCGACACTGATGCTTTCCAGGGTTTCCACCGGCTGCTCAAAGGAAAGGCCAACCGAGCTCTGGCCGGCCAGGTTATAGACCTCGTCCGGCTGCACACGGTCCAACACCTGGAGAACACTCCGAAAATCACTGAGCGCCATGGAGTGCAAGCTGATCCGCTCATGGATTCCCAGGGTGTGCAGGTTCTGAAAAGAGGACATCTGGGCGTCCCGGGAGGTGCCGGACACCTGATACCCCTTTTCCAGAAGAAACCGGGCCAGGTAGGCGCCGTCCTGTCCGGAAACTCCGCAGATAAGGGCTTTCTTTTCCATCGGCTATGGGAGTGAAATGTTAAAGGTGAAAAGTGAAAAGTGAAAAAGTTTAACTTATTGATTTTAAAAGGCCGAAGAGCATTTTGGAGATATCGTTCAACTGTTTCAATAGATCGCTTTTTCTGGCCTCGTCCAAATAGCCCAACATACCTGCAAGTTCGATCTGAGTATCCAGTTCACTGATGGAGCCTTGGGCAATGTTGAGGAACTGTCTGAATTCCTTGTTGCCTTTGCGGGCTGCTCCCTCTGCCAGATTACTCGGAATCGAAATCGCTGCCCGACGCATCTGTGAAGAAAGAACATACTCTTCTGATTTAGGAAACGTCTGCGTTGACCGGTAGATTTCCCGTACCAGCTCCATTGATTTCTTCCATACTTCCAGTTTTCTATGCGGCCGAGTTCCCACTTCTTGTCAGTAAAATGTGAATTGTCAAATGTGAAATGTTTCGGATTTACACCAACATCCTATTACCCAAAGGATATTTGCTTTTTACTTTTCACAGCTCACTTTTTACTTTTCACAGCCCTTAATCAAGTGCATACTGATTCAGCCAATCTTCCCGTTCCTGCCACTCGGGCTGTTCCTCTTTATTGAACAGATAATCGCCGATTACCAGCCAGTCCATTTCGGTGCGCATGAAACAGCGGTAGGCATCTTGGGGCGTACAGACAATCGGTTCGCCGCGGACATTGAAGCTGGTGTTGACCACCAGGCCATAGCCGGTCAACTTCTTGAAAGCGGAGATCAGCTGCCAGTAGCGCGGATTGGTTTCCTTGTGCACCGTCTGGATCCGGGCCGAGTAGTCGACATGGGTGACGGCCGGGATATCGGACCTCAGGTGGTAGAGCCGCTCATACATGCCTTGCTGCTCAAGTCCGGACACCATGGGATTGCAGCGGTGGCTGCGCACCTGGTCGATGAGCAGCATATAGGGGGATTCTTGCTTTAACTCAAAATAGTCGGCAACATCCTCGAACAGGACCGAGGGAGCAAAAGGACGAAATCCTTCGCGATATTTAATTTTGAGATTGAGCCGCTTCTGCATCTCCGGATGGCGGGGATCGCCCAGGATACTGCGGTTGCCCAGGGCCCGGGGGCCGAACTCCATCCGACCCTGGAACCAGCCGACGATCCGGCCGCCGGCCAACAGGGCGGCCACTTCACGGCACAGGTCATCGAAATCTTCGAAATGTCTTGCCGAAGCGCCATATTTCCGGATCAGTCGCCTGGTATCCAGGGCTGAGAACTCCGGTCCCAGGTAGGCGCCCTGCATCTTGTCCCGGCCCTGATCATCAACAACCCGCTCCGCCCCGTTCCAGGTATGGTGCGCGGCCAGGGCCGCGCCCAGGGCGCCGCCGGCATCGCCGGCCGCCGGCTGAATCCATATTTTTTTAAATATTCCGGAGCGGAGCAGCTTGCCGTTTGCCACGCAGTTCAACGCAACCCCGCCGGCCATCACCAAATTAGAACAATTAGTAAGAGTTCGGGCGGTGTCGGCCAGGCTTAGAATTGTCTCTTCGGTCACCTCCTGGATGGCAAGGGCCATATCCATGTAGGGCTGGGAAAGGTCGCTCTCCGGCTCACGCCGACTCAACCCGAAAAGCTCCGCCCACTTCCGGTCATCACACATGGTGAGACCGGTGGCATAGTCAAAATAATCCATATTGAGCAGCAGACTGCCGTCACTTCGCAAATCCACCAGGCTCGTCAGGATTGCTTGCTTGAAGCCGGCAACCCGGTCGCTGTTTACCCGGCCGTACGGAGCAAGCCCCATCAACTTATACTCGCCGCTGTTTACCTTAAAGCCGCAGTAATAGGTAAAGGCCGAGTAAAGCAGGCCCAGGGAGTGGGGAAAGGGCAACTCCCGCAGCATGGTAATCTCCCGGCCCCGGCCATGGCTGATAGTGGTGGTGGCCCACTCGCCGACCCCGTCAACCGTGAGAATGGCGGCCTCGGAATAGGGCGAGGGATAAAAGGCGCTGGCCGCATGGGAAAAATGATGCTCCGGAAAAAGCAGCCTGGGCCGCCGGCCGGAATCCGCGCCGGGCAGGCAAGCCAACTCATCCCGGATCAGCTTGCGCATAAAGAGCTTTTCCTTGATCCAGACCGGCATGGCGGAGAGAAAGCTGCGCAGTCCCCTGGGGGCAAAGGCGTGATAGGTCTCCAGCAGCCGCTCGAACTTCAGGTAGGGCTTATCGTAAAAGGCAATGGCCTCCAGGTCGCCAAGGGACAGCCCTGCCTCGTTGAGCACAAAACGGACCGCCTGGATGGGAAAGGAAGGATCATGCTTGATGCGGCTGAAGCGTTCCTCCTGGGCCGCGGCAACGATCTCGCCATCCACCAGCAATGCGGCGGCGCTGTCGTGATAAAAGGCGGAAACGCCCAGAATATTGGCCATGCCCCTTGCCTAGAAAATCGTGTAGATAAAGGGGGCGATGGCCGTGCCGCTGGTCAGGACGATCAGGGCGCCGAAGAGCAGCAGGGTGATAATGATCGGCGCCAGCCAGAATTTTTTCCGCTCCCGCAGAAACCCCCAGAGATCTTTGAGAAAGTCCATTTTTACTCCAAATTATTTTATCAGGCCAATTTGTTGTAAGTAAAATGTGAAGTGTGAAAGGTGAAAGGATAGTTTTGAATGTTTAATTTTGTCGGTCTCGCAACAACCTGCTCGACGGACGTGATTCGTCTTGTAACTTGTTGATTTTATTGGGTGGCATTTGAAGCATTTTGGATTGTTACGCGTCCATCAATTTTGAATTCAGCACTCATTGCTCGTTGCTCATTGCCCTGCACTCCCTTCTTACTTTTCACTTTTTACTATTTACTGTTCACACCACCATCAATAAGGTTTTTCCAAGTCCTTTGCCTCAAAACGATGCGCCTTTTCGACAAACACCGATTGATCACCATCACGCCACTGCTGTACCCGCATCGGGTCAGCCCCGGTCAGCCGCCGCAACAGACCGATGGGGGTTGCCACCCCGTAGAAAACCAGGGTCAGCAATATCTTGGAGACCACGGTCCCCATAACATGGGAGAGCCCGAACCAGACCCGGGCCAGCGGTTTGAAAAAACCAGGCCAGGTCATGGTTATCACCAGGCAGGCGATAGCCAGGAGGAGGAATATACGTTCCTCCCAATAGAGTCGGCAGAGCAGGAGAATCAGGACCATTGCCAGGCCGGTATCCTTGGTCTGGTCGCTGGTCATTTTCTTCTTCGGGGTCATTTGTTTTGGGGTGGTTAAGGGGTTAAAATCTGTAACGCGCTGTTACTAATAACAATTAACTCTTCACCGTTTTGCTGATAATTCGAAAGGTTTGTTCGTAAATATTTTTCCTGGGCCCGATGGCAACTATCTCCAGTTCCTTGTTAACCGCAGAAACCCGGTAAATGACTCTGTACTTTTTTACCCGGTAACTTCTCAAGCCGCTCAATTCGTCTTTGAGCGCCTTGCCACAATGGGGCTCGTCCAGAATAGTCTGCAATGCTAATCTGACCACGGCCTTGATCTCCGGGTGCAGATTGCGAACTAGAGCCGCAATCTCATCCGGTATCCTAAACTTGTATCTCTTTGGCGCCATCATGGCGCTATTGGCTAAAAAGCTCTTCAAGGGTATACAATGAGGCCTTTTGCTTTTTTAATGCTGCCATTCCTTTCTTTATTTCCTTCATAAGATCCGCATCGGAATGAATCGCCATGGTCTCCCGCCAACTTTCGAATTCATCGGGACTCACCAACACGGCGACCGGCCGGCCGTTTTTGGTGATAACGACCTCTTCGTCCGTTTCCTTGACCGATTCCACCAAAGAACTCAACTTCATTTTTGCTTCGGATACCGATAAAGTATTCATCCTTATACCTCAATTTTGGTTGACCTGTATTCTGGTCGTAATATAATGGCATGAGCGTGGCCCGTCAAGCGCGTGGGTGCAGAGGTATGAGTAACGAGGGATGAGTAACGAGCAACAAGCGATGAGCATGGTGTAAACATTCAGTAAACCCCCTCCTGTCGGGAAAGGGGTTTTCTTCTACCAACGGCCGCTCCATTGAGAAGGGCCGGCTGTTCATAAACAGGCTATCAAGCAGGAACTCGCTTCGCCGCGGCGGCGA
>JAKITW010000106.1 GCA_021647905.1 Desulfobacterales bacterium
TCGCCGTTGCGGCGAAGCGAGTTCCTGCTTGATAGCCTGTTTATGAACAGCCGGCCCTTCTCAATGGAGCGGCCGTTGGTAGAAGAAAACCCCTTTCCCGACAGGAGGGGGTTTACTGAATGTTTACTGCGGAAATACACCCCCCGTGAGCAGTTAAGCCGCGGGAGGTCTTTTTGCGTAACCGTTCACCAGGGGCTACAAATTTACGGAAACCACCGGCCGGTAAGCGTTTACCAGTGCCACGGATTCGTGCAAGCAGGCCGGCGAATCCATAGTATGTCTATGTGAGCCGGCCTGATCGTGCGAAGAGGGGGTGCTGGTGAACGCTTACCTTTTTGCAACCCGGGCGGGTGGCACTCCTTTCGGTAAAGGTGAATATGTGCGCAAGGTAAAACTCATATGGCTTCTCTTCCCTGCCAACGCCCTGATTTTACTGGGGGCGATCCTGCTCATCGCCCTCTACGGGGGGCAGTCGCTCAAGCTGTTTTATGTCAACCAGACAGCGGCCCAGCTCGAGGCCCAGTCCCGCCTGGTTGAGCGCGAGGTAACCAGGCTTTTACAGGACAACAGGCGCGCGGATCTTAACTCCTTTTTTGCCGAGGTGGGCCAGAGAACCTCGGCCCGGATCACCCTGGTCGACCAACAGGGCAAGGTACTCAACGACACGGCCCATGATCCCCGCAAAATGGAAAACCACGGCGGCCGCCCGGAAATTATCCAGGCCATGGCCGGCCGGGTGGGGAGGAGCAAGAGGTACAGCACCACAATCGGGCAGGACATGCTCTACGTGGCCATCCCGCTCATGGAGAAGGGTTCCATCCGGGGCGTGCTGCGCGCCTCCATCCCGTTGACCGCCATTGACAACACCTTGCGCGGCTTTTTTTACCGGGTCGGCCTCGGTCTGCTGGTGATCGCCGGCCTGGCCGCCGGCATCACCCTGTTTGTCTCCAGAAAAGTGAGCCGGCCCCTGCAGATGATGCGGCAGGGCGCCATGCAATTCGCTGCCGGTGATTTCAGTAAAAAAATCTCCGTCTCCGGCTCGGAGGAGATCGTCGGGCTGGCCCAGTCGATGAACAGCATGGCGGCCCACCTGGACGACCGGATCCGGGCGGTGGTCAGCCAGCGCAACGAACTGGAAACCGTCCTGTCCAGCATGGGCGAGGGGGTGATCGCCGTTGATCTCGACGCCAATGTCGTCTATATGAACGGCTCGGCGGCCCGGCAGCTGGGTGTTGACCAGTGGAAGGTCCAGGGCCGCAACATTCTCGAGGTGGTCAGGAACATCGATCTCCTGCACTTTATCCAGAAAACACTGGCCGAGGATGGCCCCAGCGAGGGTTCGCTGGTATTTAATCGCGGCCGGGAGGGGGAACGCATCCTCCAGCTGCGCGGGGCGCAACTCTTTGATGCCCGGAAAACCAGGCATGGGGCCCTGATCGTGATGAACGACGTTACCAGGCTGTTGCGGCTGGAAAATATCCGCCGTGATTTTGTCGCCAATGTCTCCCATGAGTTGAAAACGCCGATCACCTCGATCAAGGGATATGTTGAGACCCTGTTGGACGAGACCGGCGACGGTCCGGCCCAGGTCCGGGATTTTCTCGAGATCATCCACAAACATGCCAACCGGCTGCAGGCAATTGTCGAGGACCTGCTCACCCTCTCCAAGATCGAACAGGATGACGAGCGTGAGATGATCCCCCTGGCCAGGGAAACCATAAAAAATGTTCTGCGGGCCGCAATTGAGGTCTGTTCCGCCAAGGCGGCGGAAAAGAATATCAACATCACCCTGCAATGCGATGATTCCCTGGCCGCCGCAATCAACCGCCACCTGCTGGAGCAGGCCTGTATCAACCTGATCGATAATGCGGTCAAATACAGCGGCCCGGGAAGCAAGGTCCAGGTGGAGGCGGAAACAACCGGGACCGATCTGTTGATCCGGGTCCGGGATACCGGCCCCGGGATTGCGGCCGAGCACCTGGACCGGTTGTTCGAGCGGTTTTATATCGTTGACAAGGCGCGCAGCAGAAAGCTGGGCGGCACCGGGCTCGGCCTGGCAATTGTCAAACATATTGCCCGGGCCCATGGCGGCCGGGTAACAGTGCAAAGCGAGTTGGAAAAAGGAACGGTTTTTACGATTCACCTGCCAAGGGTATAGATCGGTTGCAAGGCGCGGGAGAGCGTTGCCGGAGGCGATCCGTCTTTTCAATGAGAGCAGTTGTCAGCAGGGAGGAGCATGATGTCCAAGCATTTGCAGAAAGATATTGAGAAACTGAAGAACAAGCTCATCCTGATGGGGAGTGAGGTCGAGGACCGGGTATATAAGGCCACCCAGTCCATTGTTAGCCGTGACGAGGAACTGGCCAATGACGTGATCAAGGCGGATACGGAGATTGACCAGCTGGAGATCGATATCGAGGAGCACTGCCTGAAGATGCTGGCGCTCTACCAGCCGGTGGCCATTGACCTGCGATTTATCATCGCCGCGCTCAAGATCAACAACGAACTGGAACGGGTGGGGGATATTGCCGTCAACCTGGCCGAACGGGGCGCCTTCCTGTCAGGCCACAAGGAGGTGGAGATTCCCTTTGACATTCGCAAGATGGCGATCAAGGTCGAGGATATGCTCACCAAGAGCATTGACGCCCTGGTGCATATGGATGTGGTGCTGGCCCACCAGGTCCGGTCCGAGGATGACGAGGTGGATGCCTATAACCGGGAGATGTATGTCCGGGTCAAGGACGCGCTCCTGCATAAACCCGAGCAGGTCAACTGCCTGCTGCACGCCATATCCGCGGGCCGGCACCTGGAGCGGATCGCCGACCTGGCCACCAATATTGCCGAGGATGTCATCTATCTGGTGGATGCGGAGATCGTCCGCCATACCCCCGAGGTGTTTAAGGATTGATGGCGTCGCAACAATTCCGAGGCCTTATTTCCGGCCCGGCAAGAGGCGGATCCCCACCGAGATGCTGGCCAGGCCCAGGGCGGCCCAGAGCAGCAGGTTGCCGATCAGGTTCATCAAGGGCAGGGCCAGCAGCACTGCCCCGGCAAAGAAGAATTTGGACAGGTTCTGGCAGAGCGCCTTTCTCTTGCCAAAGACGTTGGCCCCCTGCACCTGGGTGCTGCGGAGAAAGGTGGAGGCGATATCCAGGGCCAGGAGGAGCAGCAGGGCGGGCTTGTGGATCGCCGGCCAGAACAGGGCCAGGGCGGAGTAGGTGGTCAGCTTATCCACCACCGGGTCAAGGATCTTGCCCCGGGCGCTTACCTGGCCGGTCTCCCGGGCCAGGACGCCGTCGAGGATGTCGAGGACGATTACCGCGGTAACGATGATTACCGCGCTCCAGCCGAGCAGCCGCCAGTCTACCCCCAGCCGGGCCGCCAGTTCGTGGCGGAAGAACCAGATGAGCCAGCCGGGGATGAAGAAGAGCAGCCGGCCCACGGTGATCTGGTTGGGAGTGATCCCCAGGTCATATCCGAGCCACCTGACAAAGTTAATGTATCTGTTTTTTAATGCGGCCACCTGGCAAACTCCTTTGGGAAATACCGCAGCCAACTCTAACGCATTGCCGACGATTTGCAAGAGGTTGATCGGCAGTTGTGCGACAGACCGGTGCGCAGGCCGGCAGACCCCTGGTTATCGCAGGACCAGGTCAATGATCTTGCCCAGGTCGACGGCCGTGACAATCTTTAAATTTTCCGTAACATAGGCGGGAATGTCCTTGAGGTCCGTCTCATTGCGGGCGGGCAGCACCACGGTTGCTATCTTGGCCCGGCGGGCGGCCAGGATCTTTCCCCGGATTCCGCCCACCGGCAGTATCCTGCCGCTCAAGGTCAACTCACCGGTCAGGGCGACGTCCCGCCGCACCGCTCTCCCGGTCAACAACGAGAGCAGGGCCACCGCAATGGTGAGACCCGCCGAGGGGCCGTCCTTGGGAATCGCCCCGGCCGGCACATGGACATGGATATCATGGGCCTCGAAAAAGTCCTCTGGAACCTGAAAGACACGGGCGTTGCTGCGCAGATAACTCAAGGCTGCCCGGGCTGATTCCTTCATGACCTCGCCCAGCGAGCCGGTCAGGATCAACCGTTCCTTGCCCGGCATGATGGCCGCCTCGACAAAGATAAGCTGCCCCCCGGTTTCGGTCATTGCCAGCCCGGTGGCAACCCCGATTTTCTCTTCTTCCCCGGCGTTTTCAAAAAAGTATTTTCTCGGCCCCAGAAAACCCTCAACCAGCTCCGGGGTGATCCGCAGGGGTTGCCGGCCCCCCTGCCCGAGGAGTATCTCCCGGGCCGTTTTGCGGCAGATGGCGGCGATCTGTCGCTGCAGGTTCCGCAGGCCCGCCTCCCGGGTGTATTCCCGGATTATCCTGCGCACCGCGGCCGGGGCGAACAGCGGCGGCCGGCCGGCCAGCCCCGCCTCCTCTATCTCCCTGGGAATCAGGTGGTCAAAGGCGATTTTTTCCTTTTCCTCCTCCGTGTAGCCGGAGAGAAAGAGCAGCTCGAGCCGATCCAGCAGCGGCGCCGGAATCGGGTCCGTGGTGTTGGCCGTGGCAATGAACATCACCTGGGACAGATCAAACGGCAGATCAAGGTAGTTGTCAATGAAGTTGCTGTTCTGGGAGGGGTCGAGTACCTCCAGCAGGGCCGAGGCCGGGTCGCCCTTGAAATCCTGGCCGATCTTGTCGATCTCGTCGAGCATTATCACCGGGTTTCTGGAGCCGGCCTGGCGGATCTCCTGGATGATCCGGCCGGGCAGGGCGCCGACATAGCTCCGCCGGTGGCCCCGTATCTCCGCCTCGTCCTTCATCCCGGCCAGGGAGATCCGGATGAACTTGCGGCCCAGGCTTCTGGCAATGGATCGCTGCAGCGAGGTCTTGCCGGTGCCGGGCGGGCCGGCAAAGCAGAGAATCGGCCCCCTGGCCCCCAACTGGACCTTTTTTTTCTCCAGGGCCCTTTTGATCGCGGTTCTCAGTTCATCCAGTTGCAGGGGCTTGGCCAGGAAACAAGAGGATCCCTTCCTGATGGTCTCGACCGTGGTCGGCATGGTCGCATGGCCGGAGATCACGATCACCTCGACGTCAGGGTCCTTTTCCTTGGCCCTTTCCAATACCTGTGTGCCGTCCACCCCCTTCATCTTCAGGTCGGTGACCACAACATCAAAGCGATCCCTGGCCAGAAAATCCAGGGCCTGGCGGCCGTTGGCCGCCGTGGTGATCAGATAGCCGTCCCTGGCCAGAACATGCCCCATGTTTTTCCTGGCGGTTTCATCGTCATCCACCAGCAGCAGCTTATAACTGTAGGACAGGCGCATGGTCCTGACCGCCAGATATTCCAGGATACGTTCCTTGATATCCGTTAAGCCGTAATGTTCCTTGTCAAGGATCTCCTTGGCGTGATTGATGTCAAGGTTGTCCTCGGTCATCGAGTTCCAGGGCAGGCTGACCAGATATTCGAGATAGTTGAGGCCAATGGTGTATTCAGTGGCCGCGGAATCGATTTTGGCAAGTCTTTCCACCTCGTTCAAGGCCGCCCTTTCGACCCTGGGGGACATCCGGGCGGCAACCACCCGGTCCCGCAGGCTGCCGATCTCAGCGGCGGGCCCGGCCAGATCCTCCCCCCCCGGCCCTTCTTTGTCATAAACACCCAGCATTTTTCTGAACAATCCCATTAATCCTCTCCATCCGCTGATAAGCCGCCCGGAACCCGGCCCGGCCGGTCCGGGAAAAGGTGGTTTGCTATCCATAATAGCACATGCCCCCGGGTGCGGGAAAAGTATTTTGCCTGGGCCGGCCGTTGCACAACGCAACACTGGCGCGAATGAATGTAACGTCCGGCAACCTGTTGTTTTTATGGTTAATGGGTTGACAGCGGGCCGCGGCTGTTACGAAACGCAACGCCATCGGCCCCTTGCCGATTTTGGCAGGAGGGTGAAGAAGGGCCGCGATACCGGCAGGTTACGGGAAAAAATCCATTCCGGCACAGGTGTTGCTTGACAATGACTTGCAGGAGTAAGGTTTCGGTAAACCCCGTACGTTTGAGGTTGGACCGGGAAAGGGGTTTTCTTATAGCGAACGGTGTAGCGGACCCTGAGCCGCGGCCGTGACGGCAAAAGCGGAATTTGAAACAACTTCGGCA
>JAKITW010000107.1 GCA_021647905.1 Desulfobacterales bacterium
TGAAACAACTTCGGCAGGATATGCTTATGGGTTCCGAATCGCCGCCGCGGCGAAGCGAGTTCCTGCTTGATAGCCTGTTTATGAACAGCCGGCCCTTCTCAATGGAGCGGCCGTTGGTAGAAGAAAACCCCTTTCCCGACAGGAGGGGGTTTACTGAATGTTTACGTTGCGCCGGGGTTGGGAGCCTACTTGATGGTGATCGTGTCATCGACATGCAGGATACCGGCAGTGATGACCCGGGCGAAGATCCCCTCCCGGGGCATGATGCAATCCCCGGCCCGGGCATGGATCGCGCATTTGGAGTGACATTTTTTGCCGATCTGGGTGATCTCCAGTTCCACTTTTCCGGAGATGAGCCGGGTTCCCACGGGCAGGGCCGGCAGGTCCAGGCCGGCGGTGGTGATGTTTTCGGCAAAGGCCCCGGGCCCGAGGGCAAACCCCTTGGCATTCATCCGGTCAATGCTTTCCCGGGCAAGCAGGCTCACCTGGCGATGCCAGTTGCCGGCATGGGCGTCGCCCTCCATGCCGTGGTCCGGGCGCAACACGGCCATTGCCACCGGTTCTTTTTCCGTGCCCTTGTTTTTGCTGATGTTCAGCGAGATTATTTGTGCCATTTATTACGTTTCTACCGGTTTTTGTCCAGATTGTTTAACATTGCTGGTTATTCCTTGAGCAGGGCGGTGCTCAGATAACGTTCGCCGGTGTCCGGCAGGATGACCACGATCTGTTTGCCCTGGTTTTCCGGCCGGCCGGCCAGTTCCAGGGCGGCCCAGACCGCCGCGCCGGAGGAGATGCCGCAGAGAATCCCCTCCATCTCGGCAAGGTCCCGGGCTGTCTGAAATGCCTGGTCATTGGTCACCGGAATGATTTCATCGATGATCTTGGTGTTCAACACGGCGGGGATAAATCCGGCCCCGATTCCCTGGATCTTGTGCGGTCCCGGCGCGCCGCCGGCAAGCACCGGCGAATCCGCCGGTTCCACCGCCACTGCCTTGAACGTTGGCTTCCTCTCCTTGAGTACCTCGGTCACCCCGGTGATGGTGCCGCCGGTTCCCACCCCGGCGACAAAGATGTCCACCGCGCCGCCGGTGTCGGCCCAGACCTCCTCGGCCGTGGTCTGCCGGTGGATCTCCGGGTTGGCCGGGTTGGCGAACTGGTTGGGCATAAAGGAGTTGGGGTTATGGGCCATGATCTCCTCGGCCCTGGCAATGGCCCCTTTCATTCCCTCGCTGCCCGGGGTGAGTACCAGTTCGGCGCCCAGGTGCCTGAGCAGCTTGCGCCGTTCCAGGCTCATGGTTTCCGGCATGGTAAGAATCAGCCGGTAGCGCCTGGCCGCGCAGACAAAGGCCAGGGCAATGCCGGTGTTGCCGCTGGTCGGCTCGATGATCGTGGTTTTGCTGTTGATCTGCCCCCTGGTTTCCGCCTCCCTGATCATCGCGTTGCCGATCCGGTCCTTGACGCTGCCCAGGGGATTGCGTGACTCCAGTTTTGCCAGGATCGTGGCACCGCGTTTTCTGGCGATCCGGTTGAGCCGGAGCAGAGGGGTTTTACCGATGATCCGGGTGATATCCGATCCGATCGCACTCATTTTCTCTCTCTCCCTGCCTTGCCATTGCCCGAGTAGATCAGTTCGGGCCGTTTCAGCAATACCTTGGTGTCCGGAGGAACACTTTCAGTGATCCAGATATTGCCGCCAATTACCGACCGGGCGCCGATGACCGTCTCTCCGCCCAGGATTGTGGTGTTGGCATAGATGATTACGTCGTCTTCAATGGTGGGGTGCCGCCTGGTGTTCCGATAACGGTCGCCGGCATCCCGGGGCAGGGATAAGGCGCCCAGGGTGACCCCCTGATAGAGCCGGACCCGGTTGCCGATCTCAGTGGTTTCTCCCACCACCACCCCGGTGCCGTGGTCAGTAAAAAAACTCTCGCCAATGGTGGCGCCGGGATGGATGTCGATCCCGGTAAGGCTGTGGGCATGTTCGGTCATGATCCTGGGAATAACCGGCACCTTGAGTTTGTGCAGTTCATGGGCCGCCCGGAAGACGGTGATCGCCAGCAGACCGGGATAGCTGAAGATTACCTCGTCGTAGCCCTTGGCCGCCGGATCGCCGATCAGGGCGGCATCAATATCCTTGATCAACACCGCCTGGATCGCGGGCATGGTCCGGATGAAGTTGAGCGCCAACTCATGGCCCCGCTCGTTGCAGTGGGAGCAGGGCTGGTTGAAACGGAAACAGTCGTGCTGGATCGCCAGGTTGATCTGTTCGGAAAGATGTTCGAACAGGGCCGTGACTTCCTGGCCGATCAGGTATTCGAGGTTGGTCGGGTTGATGATCGCGCCACTGAAGTAGCCGGGAAACAGGATCCGCCTGATTTGATCGATTATCTTGACCACGGCCTGGTGGGAGGGGTTGGGCACAGAGCCGCTGCTGGCAAAGCAGTCGTTTTTTGTCCAGGCCCGGGCCAGTTCCTTGACCACCGGCGGGATATGTTTGTAGCTGTGGACGATGGTGCCGACTTCGCTCAGGCATTCCTTGGGTTCAAAGGGGGATTTGCTCATGGTCCTTTTCCTTGTCCGAGGAGAAAAATACCGTAGGTGGCGCGGAGATTGGGGAGACGATGGATGATGTTGCCCCGGTCCTCGTGGTGATGGGTGTTGATCGCCACTTCCTTGAAAATGGTACAGCCGATCTCGCTGGCGAATTTCTTGAAATCCTTGATGGTCAGCACCCGGATATTGGGGGTGTCGTACCAGTTGTACGGCAGTTCCTTGCTCTTGGGCGTATAGCCGGAGGTCAGGAGCTGGAGCCGGATCTGGTAGTGGCCGAAGTTCGGAAAGCTGACAATTATCCGGCGGCCGATTCGCAGCAACTCGACCAGCAATTGGTCCGGGGTGTAGACCTGCTGCAGGGTCTGGCTGAGAATCACATAGTCAAAGCTGTTGTCCCTGAAGTCCTGGACCTCCTCGTTGATGTCGCCCTGCAGCACCGACAGGCCCCGGGCAATGCATTGGCTCACCCCGGCCTCGCTCCGTTCAATGCCGATCCCGGTCACCTGTTTGTTTTTCCGGAGATAATCCAGAAGGTCGCCCTCACCGCAGCCGAGATCAAGAACCCGGGCGCCGGGGGTGATCCAGGAGGCGATTATCTGGAGATCAAACCGCACGGCTTTCCTCCTCGGCCTCGCCGGCAACCTGACCGATAAAGCCGCTGATAAGTGAACTGAGCCGCGGGTTGGGCAGGAGAAAGGCGTCGTGCCCCCAGTCGGCCTCGATTTCGCAGAAGCTCACGTCCAGGTTGTTTTTTTTCATCGCCTTGACCATTTTTTTGGACTGGTAGGTGGGGTAGAGCCAGTCCGAGGTGAACGACACCACCAGGAACTTGGCCCTGGCCCTGGCAAAGGCCTCGGTCACCGACTGGGTACCGTTGCGCAGCCCCAGATCGAAATAGTCGGCCGCCTTGGTGATGTAGAGGAACGAATTGGCATCAAACCGTTCCACGAATTTATTCCCCTGATAGCGCAGATAACCCTCGACCTGGAAATCCACATCAAAATTAAAGGAGAAATCGTTTTTGTCCTGAAGCCGGCGGCCGAATTTTACCCGCATCGCCTCGTCGGAGAGATAGGTGATATGACCGATCATCCGCGCCACCGCCAGGCCGAGGTTCGGCTTTTCCCGGTCATAGTACTGACCGTTGTTCCAGTTGGGGTCGGCCATGATCGATTGACGGGCCACCTCGTTAAAGGCGATGGCCAGGGCCGAGTGGCGGGTGGTGGTGGCCAGGGGGATGGCGGAACGCACCATCTTGGGATAGCGGACCGCCCATTCCAGCACCTGCATTCCGCCGATGGAGCCGCCGATCACCGACAGTAACCGGTTGATACCGAGGTGATCGAGCAGGGCCTTCTGGGCTCGGACCATGTCGCCGATGGTGACCACCGGGAAATCAAGGCCGTAGGGACGGCCGGTTTCGGGATTGATGGAGGACGGTCCGGTGGAGCCCATGCAACTGCCGAGAATGTTGGAACAGATGATGAAATATCTGTCCGTATCAATGGCCTTGCCCGGTCCGACCATGATGTCCCACCAGCCCGGCTTGGGGTCCTCCTTGCCGTAGTAGCCGGCAACGTGGGAATCGCCTGACAGGGCGTGGAGGATGAGAATGGCGTTGCTCCCCGCATGGTTCAGGGAGCCCATGGTCTCATAGGCAATGGTTACCGGGCCAAGGCTGGAACCGCCCTCAAGCACCATTGCCTGTGGCGGATCGGCAAAGTGGAAGAATTTTTTCTCAACCAGCCCCACCGAGACCCCGGTGTCCTCATGGGTCGCATACTCGCTCATGGCTATAGCTTGCCCAGGGCCTGATCCAGGTCGGCGCAGATATCCTCGACCGCCTCGATTCCCACCGACAGCCTGACCAGGTCGGCAGTGATGGAGAGGCGTTGCCGGGTCGGTTCGTCAAAGGAGAGATACTGGGACGAATAGGGGTGCAGCACCAGGGTCTTGCAGTCGCCGAGGTTGGCCAGGTGGTAGATCATCTGCAGCTTATTGATAAAACTGAAACAACTCTCCTGGTCCTTGAGACCGAAAGCGAGTACCCCGCCAAAACCGCGGTTGTTGAACTGGGTGGCGCCGATGTCATGAAAAGGGCTGTCAACCAGGCCGGGATAATTGACCCAGGCCACCTCGGGCCGGTCCTTGAGATAGGCGGCCACCTGTTGGGCATTGGCCAGGTGACGTTCCATCCTCAGGGCCAGGGTGTCCAGGCCGATCATGGTCAGATAGGAGTGGAGCGGCGCCTGGGTGGTGCCGAAGTTGATGTGATGTTCGCGCCAGACCTTGTCCAGGTAGGCCAGGTCCCCCTTGCGGTCGATAAAGGGTTGAAGGTCCGGGAACCGGTCATTGTTCCAGGAAAAGGCGCCGCCGTCAATGACGATCCCGCCGGTGGCATCGCCATGGCCGCTTAGATATTTGGTGGTCGAATGGAACACCACGTCAGCGCCCAGTTCCAGGGGCCGGCAGAGATAGGGGGTGGCCAGGGTGTTGTCCACCAGAAGCGGTAACCCGTGGTCATGGGCGATCGCCGCGGCCCGGGTCAGGTCCGGGACATCCATTTTCGGATTGCCGATGGTTTCGAGATAAACGAACCGGGTCTTGTCGTTGATCGCCCCTTCCAGGGCCGCCATGTCGCTGGACTCCACCAGCCGGGCGGTGATCCCGTATTTTTTAAAGATATTGGCGAACAGGACATAGGTGGACATGAACAGCGAGTTACCGGTAACAAACTCGTCCCCGGCCCGGAGCAGGGCCAGGCAGCCGTTGGTAATGGCCGCCATTCCCGAGGACATGGCCACTGCGGCGCGGCCACCTTCCAGGGCGGTGATTTTTTCCTCCAGCACCCGGTTGGTCGGGTTGGTGAGCCGCATGTAGATATGATCGCTGTTCTTGCCGGCAAAGGCCTGGCTCAAGTTTTCCGCGGTGGGGTGGACATGGGAAGCGGTCTGGAAAATCGGCGGCAGGGTGGCGCCCTGCCAGGCTTCCGGAGACTGACCGCTGTGGATGACTCGGCTGTTGAAGTGGAGGCTGTTCTCCTGGGTCATGGTGAAACTCCTGATAAAGGTTGCTGCTCTGTCCGGCGGTAATTGTTGCCGCAACCGGGAAAAACAGGCGGCGGGCGACAATGGTTGTTTTGTCGTTGAAAAGGGGCTAAGGATCCGGCTCCCGCGGGTAGCCGGTCAGGGGACTCGGAAGGTATCAAATTTGTCGGTCTCGCAACAACCCGCGAGACGTAAACATTCAGTAAACCCCTCCTGTCGGGAAAGGGGTCTTCTTCTACCAACGGCCGCTCCATTGAGAAGGGCCGGCTATTCATAAACAGGCTATCAAGCAGGAACTCGCTTCGCCGCGGCGGCGATTCGGAAGCCATAAGCATATCCTGCCGAAGTTGTTTCAAATTCCGCTTTTGCCGTCACGGCTGCGGCTCAGGGTCCGCTACACCGTTCGCTATAAGAAAACCCCTTTCCCGATCCAACCTCAAACGTACGGGGTTTACCGAAACCTTAC
>JAKITW010000108.1 GCA_021647905.1 Desulfobacterales bacterium
GGCACCTATTTCTTAACAGGAGGTTTCTCTTTTTTACAGCTGATAAAATATTTTTTATTTCTTTACAATGTGAAGGCTTAACCTTTTGTTATTTCTATATATAACGTTCATGATTTCATGCGTTTCTTTGTGGGGTTAATGTAGTATAAAGAAATTATTATGCCAAGAAAAGCATGTATAGACGCTCCTGGAACCCTGCATCATATCATGGGCCGGGGAATCGAGCGGACAAGGATATTCAGGAACAGGAACGACCAGTTTTTTTCAATCGCTGACCGATATCCTTACCGATTACATCAGCATCTTTTTCTGCTATATCACATACAGTGAAAACCGCACTCCATCCAGAAACCACCTCATGAATTTCCTCAATCACATCCGCCGCCTGCTGCCGTTGTTTTATCCCGAATAGTTTGGCCTCGGCCAGAAGAGTTTCAATATTCGACGGCCTGTTATCAAGCCCGACGCGCAGAACGTGTTCGCGGTTGGAGCCGATGTTCGGTATTAAATCGAAGGCCGGGCTCAGTCGCCATCCGGTGTTGTCGTGCAGCATTAGAAAATTCTTCAGGTGGTCGTCGGTATTGCCGATCATCACATTGAACACCATCTGTCGGAACAGCCTGTGGAGATCCTGTCCCGGTTGTGATGAAATGTGCTTGATAACTTCCGCCAGATCCCGGTAGCCGACATTGTAATAGCCATCGGCCTTTAGCAGTGTCTGCATGCTGACCAGGTGGTTGCGGCCACCCGCATCGTTGATATCGAATCGTTTCACCAGCAGACATTTCCTGGGGCCCAGAGGCATGAGCCTGGTCTCGGCAGTTTCGATTCCCGCTCGGCGGGCCAGTTCCATGGCCGCGGCCTCCAGACTTACCACGTCCAGTTGGTCCCTGGCGCTGGCAAACTTTGCCAGGTATGATCCGTTTTCATCTTCTACCAAGGCCTTGGGCCTGGCCCCACCCGGGGAACTGCCGGCCTGGAACAAAAGGGAAAGTTCATCGTCGGCAGCGGCAGCGGGTTCTCGTTCGAATTTTTCCGCCAGCAATGCCAGTTTCCGCAGGTGTCGGCTGGAAACCCCGGTTGTTTTCAGTTCCGGCCGGCCTTCCTCCGCATAGCTCAAGGCCCCCAGCCCCTGGTTGCCCAGCAGCCGTAACAAATCTGGAACACGCTGCTCATTGCGTCCCAGCTTATAACGGCGGATCATCAGCCTCCGGCCCCAGTCATCCGGCAGGCTGTCTTCAAAAACGCCATGTACCCCGGCACGTGGCCGGTCCGCTTCAAGAATTTCCATGGACAACGGCAGGTGCAGAGGATCGAGCGGAAAGGCCCGCGGGTGTTCCAGGAACGCGGGAGCGTAACGGAACTGTCCCTGTAAGTCGCCCCTGACAGGATCGGGGTCACCGGCAACCAAGGCGCCTACCTTGATGCTTTCTCCTGATGGCAAGGTCAGCCAGACATCAAGTCGGATCATATCTTCTTCTTTCGTTTGCCACCGGCCCGTTGCCGCTTACTGCTCTTTTTCTCAAACTTTGCAAACAGGTCTTCTTTTTCGGCCAGCACATCTTTCCAATCGTCAAGCCTGCCGAGGATGCTGCTGGCGGCCAGCCAGTTGCCGATCAGGGTCTGCGGGGAGCCCTTTTCCATCCGGCTGTATGACTGGCGCGTCAGTCCGAGCCGCTGGGCGAACAATTCCTGGCTTTCGTTCCGGGCCAGGCGCGCCTCTTTCAAACGCTGGCCGAGCAGTTTCAAAAGAGACTCAATATTTGTATTATTGTCGAACATATTTAACTTAATAATATAAAACAGGCTACTATGTAAAGTATTTATTACGCAGTAATATTTCTTCGTAAGTTCTCATCCTATTATATATACTGACATGGGGATGGAACAAAAAAAATTGATGCAACCATGCATAACATATAGTATAAGCATAAACGGGGATGGACGTACCGGCAATTTCTGCATGCAGTTGATCCCGGGGCCTGAAAGGACCAGGCCTTGGAACTGGTCCCTCCCGGGTCCGGTGACCGGGGGTTGGCATTGCAGTTGATCCATTGGCCCGGCGATATATAGCCTCTTGTGAACGTTCGGCATCAAATCCTTTTATTACATATTCCGGAGTCGGATTTCAACGGGGAAAGGCATGGTTGATACGGAACAAGGGCCCGGTAAAACAAAAATCATGATTGTGGGCGATGTTCCGCAGGTTCTTTCCGTGCTTACCGAGATGCTGGAGAGAAGCGATTTCGCGGTTGTCGGATACGCCAACCTCACGGCGGCCCTTGCCGCGGCTGGAGTCGACCAGCCGGATCTTATCCTGCTGGACATTCTCACGCCCGGGATAGAGGACTGTCAGATCTGCGAACGGCTCAAGCAGGTCCCCAGGCTCAGGGACGTACCGGTTATCTTTATCAGTGGTCTGAACATCACGGAAAGCAAGATCAAGGCCTTTCATCTGGGGGGGGTGGATTATATCACCAAACCGTTTCATTTCGAGGAGGTGGAGGCGCGGGTCCGGACACACGTCAAACTGCACCTGCTTCAGAAGAGACTGGTCGCCCGGAATGTCAGGGAAGAAGAGATGCGGCAACTGTTGTCGGCGCAGCAGGAGGCGATTATTGCCCTTGCCAGGCTGGCCCAGGCCCGGGAGGAGGATACGGGCAGGCGTCTGGAGCGGATACGGGAATACTGCCGGCTGCTGGCCGAGGCTCTCCGGCGGGATTCGCAATATTCAGCGCATATTTCAGCGGACTTCATTGCCTGCATGCAGCAGGCCTGCCCCCTTCACGACATCGGCAAGGCTACCATCCCGGACAGCATCCTGTTAAAGCCCGGCAAACTGACCCCGGCCGAGTTCGAGGTGATTAAGACCCATACTGATACCGGCGCGGCCAATCTGGAGGATGTTTGTAACAACTATCCCCAGAATACCGTTATGGGGATGGGTATAGAAATTGCATTGCACCACCATGAATGGTGGGATGGTTCCGGTTATCCCACTGGTCTCGCTGGTGTCAATATCCCGCTCTCGGCGCGGATTATGGCCCTGGCTGACTGTTACGATGCGCTTCGTTCGGACCGTTGTTACCGGCGGGGGTTTGCCCACGAACCGGCGAAAACAATGATTATGCAGGAGAATGGGACCCATTTTGATCCGGAAATCTGCAAGGCGTTTCTGGCCCTTGAGCGAGACTTTGAAAAGGTAATGGAGAGGATGGGATGAAATTGGCGAGGCCGAGTCCTGCGGCGCTGCGCGGGCATGGCCAGGAGGCGAGACAAAATTTTGACATGTTGGAGGATCATGGCTAGATTGGCTTGGAAACCACGGCCCGGCCGGTGGTTATTTTGCAGATTGATATGAAAATGGAAGGGGATGCGGCAGGAAGTTGTTCTTGCCGGGGTTGCGCGGCCTTGCCGGTTTTCCGGCCCTGTCAGCCGTGTGATCCGGGGAAGTACACTTTGTCAGGCCGAATTATCCACCGCAAGGAATATTTTGCTTGCTGATATTGAGAGAAGCGTTGCAGGCCCGCTACATATGTAAGGAGTATGCGTGGAAAATTTGAGGAGCATCCTGCTGGTTGATGCCGATGACGAGAAGCGTTGCAGACTTGCCAAATATCTTCGAAAACAGATCGAGTGTGTTGTTGTTGAGAGCAACAGTCCGAAACAGGCGTTGAGGATCTTCAAGAGCGGTAGTGTCAGCCTGGTGATCAGCGATCTCTTTCTGCCGGGAAAGAGCGGCCAGGATCTGCTCCGCAAGGTGCACCGGCTGGACCCCGGGGTGATCACCATTGCCGTGGTGCCGGAGGGCGAACGGGAACTGGTCTGTGATATCCTCAACCAGGGGGTCTTTTTCTATGTGCAATCCCCCTACAACCTTGCCGAAGTGGCGATTGTCACAACCCGGGCCTTGAAGTATGCCGAGGCAGTGGTCCGGAGCGCCCCGCCCGAGCTGAAGTTTCGCAAGAGCGACGGGTTCTGCGGAATCATCGGCAATGCCCCGAAGATGCGGAGGTTGTTTTCCCTGATTGACAAGGTTGCCAGGGACGATGCCAGCACGGTTATCATCCAGGGCGAAAGCGGTACGGGAAAGGAACTGGTGGCGCGCGCCATCCACCGCCTGAGCGCCCGGCAGCCGAATAACTTCGTGCCCTTGAATTGCGCCGCGATTCCCGGGGAACTGCTGGAGAGCGAACTGTTCGGCTATGTCAAGGGGGCGTTCACCGGCGCGGCCCAGTCCAAGGTCGGCCGGGTCGCATACGCGGACAAAGGCACCCTGTTCCTGGACGAGATCGGCGACATGAGCCCGACCCTGCAGGCCAAACTTCTGCGGGTCCTCCAGGAGCGGGAGTTCGAACCGGTGGGCGGGCTGAAGTCGGTCAAGGTCGACATCCGGGTCATTGCGGCCACCCACCGGGACCTGGATCAACTGGTGGCGGACGGAAGTTTCCGCGAGGACCTTTATTATCGCCTGCACGTGCTGCCGATCAACATTCCCCCCCTGCGCGAACGCTACCGGGATATTCCCCTGCTGATCAATAAATTCGTCCAGCGCCTGAATAATTACAAAAAGGGGAAACTGCTCGGTTTCGACCGCCAGGCGCTCGACGTTCTGCGGCAATATCCCTGGCCCGGCAATGTCCGGGAACTGGAGAACCTGGTGCAGCGGATGTCCATTGTCTACGAGGGCCGGATGATCGGGAAAAAGGAGTTGCCCGCCAGGTACCAGCCGGATCCCAAGGAAGAAAGCAATCCTCTCCCCGAGATATCGTCTCCCCCGCTGCAGGTGTCCTGGACCAAGGGCGGGATTGATTTCAACTCTCTTACCTGTGAATTTGAAAATCATTTGATCCGGCAGGCCCTGTCCATGACCGACGGCAATAAAAAGGAAGCTGCGCGGCTGCTGAGCCTGAAGCGGACCACTCTGCTGGAGAAAATCAAGAAAAAGCGGCTGGAAGGCACTGAATGGCATGCCCGGAGCGCCTGACGGCCGGCGGAAGAAATTCTGAAGCCGTGACGGCTTGAGGTTGTATTCCATGCAATATCTGGAAGTTATTGTATTATTTCCGAATAAATGCATTTGCTGATCTTCACCGCGCCGTTCTGCGGCCCGCCTGATAACGGCGCAGCTGTCGCGTTGGCAACTCGTTGATATCACACCAGGATAATCAACATCGTTGCCGCCTTGCATCCGCACCGTTCTCGAATGTTCACGGATTCAGGGGCTCGTGTGTTTTAAGAACAAAAATCCGGCCCAGAGAAAAATCAGGTATGGTGTTCTCAGGATCGTACAAAATCTCAGGATCAGAAAGGTTGCAAAAATTTCCAGGCCCCAGCTCATTCCGGCCCTTCCGGGCTCCCGCCTTTGTAGACATTCAGTAAACCCCCTCCTGTCGGGAAAGGGGGTCTTCTTCTACCAACGGCCGCTCCATTGAAAAGGGCCGGCTGTTCATAAACAGGCTATCAAGCAGGAACTCGCTTCGCCGCAACGGCGATTCGGAAGCCATAAGCATATCATGCCGAAGTTGTTTCAAA
>JAKITW010000109.1 GCA_021647905.1 Desulfobacterales bacterium
TCGCCGCCGCGGCGAAGCGAGTTCCTGCTTGATAGCCTGTTTATGAACAGCCGGCCCTTCTCAATGGAGCGGCCGTTGGTAGAAGAAGACCCCTTTCCCGACAGGAGGGGGGTTACTGAATGTTTACATGCAAGCAGGCCGGCGAATCCATAGTATGGCTATGTGAGCCGGCCTGATCGTGCGAAGAGGGGGTGCTGGTGAACGCTTACAGTAAATACAGCCAGTGCTGCCGCCAAAACATCTGTTGAACGGCTTGTGCGAAATCAACCCGGATGGCGCCTCTCCGGGACGCCCCTGGAGCCGGACGAAAAAAGTATCTTCCTGGCCGGCCATTGTATCTCTTTGATATTCTATGGCGGAATCGATGAACCGTGATTCATTTGCCGGTTTAGTTGAAAATAGTCGTTGACACCATACTATATAGGGGGTATCTGTTTTTTCGTACAACAACATGTTGTGCTTCTAAGGCGATCAGGGCGAGTTGTCCGGCTGCCGCATAAGGGCGCGAATCGCGCACGTTCAGGTTTTGGATATTCTGCAGACAACAGGGGGGCTAAACTATGGGAGTTGTGATGCCGATCAAGGCGGAAAACGTGGCTGGCGCCGGGGTTGGCGCAACCGGCGGCAAGGTGCAAAAGGGTGATACCACGGACCTGGCCCTTTTTGTCCGGAGTTCCCAGGAGGACATGACCGGATGGAACCGGGGGCGGATCGTCGATGCCCTGCTCCGCGAGACCTTTGTTGACCGCGATACGGCGGAACGGATTTCCATTGATGTCGAGCGGACCATCTCCTCCGGCAAGGTCAAGACGGTGACCGGTCCGCTGATCCGGGAAATGGTCAATGCCAAGCTCCTGGAACTGGGCCTGGAGCAGGACCGGCGGATGCATACCCGGCTCGGGGTGCCTCTCTATGACGTGGATCAACTCCTGGTGCACCCGAACAAGGAAAACGCCAACGTGCCCCACGGCCCCGAGGCCACCAACATGACCCTGGCCGAGGGCATCAAAAAGGAGTATGCCCTGCTCCATGTCTTTTCCGCCGACGTGGCTGACGCCCATTTGAACGGCGACCTCCACATGCATGATCTCGGTTTTATCGACCGGCCTTACTGTTCCGGCCAGTCACTGGAATATATCAAGAAATTCGGCCTGAACCTGCCCCACTCCCTGTCCATGGCCAAGCCGGCCAAGCACGCCGAGGTACTCCTGGCCCATATGGTCAAGTTCGCCGCCGCCTTGCAGGGCCATTTTGCCGGGGCCATCGGCTGGGATGCGGTCAACCTGTTCTATGCCCCCTATCTTGAGGAGCTGGACGACCGCGCGGTCAAGCAGCTGGCCCAGATGCTGATCTTCGAGTTCTCGCAGCAGGCCGTGGCCCGCGGCGGCCAGGCCATCTTCTCTGATATCAATATCTACTGGGAGGTGCCCAAGCATTTTGAGGACGTGCCGGCCATCGGCCCGGGCGGGCAGTACACCGGCAAGACCTACGGCGCGTACGAGAAACAGGCCCAGCGTTTTGCCTGGGCCCTGTTTGAGGTCTATAAGGAGGGTGACGCCTCGGGCCGGCCCTTTTTCTTCCCCAAGCCCCTGGTCCATATTACCGAGAAGTTTTTCAAGACCGAGGGTCACATGGATTTTCTCCACCTTATCTGCGACGTGGCCGCGGACAAGGGCAACACCTACTTTGTCTTTGATCGCGGCGACACTGCCAAGATCTCCGAGTGCTGCCGGCTCAGCTTCAAGCTGGAGGCCTCGGACCTGGAGGACGCCAAGGAGCCGTGGCGGATGCGCTACTCGGCCCTGCAGAACATCACCATCAACCTGCCGCGCCTGGCCCATCAGGCCGATGGCAACGACACCAGGCTGTTTGCCCTGCTCACCGAGCGGATCATGCTGGCGGTCAAGGGGCATGAGCAGAAAAAGAAGTTCATTGAAAAACTGCTGGCCCACGGCGAGGGCGGCCCCCTTTCCCTGCTGGCGATGAAACTGGACGGCGAAAACTATCTCCGGCTCCATCGCTGTACCTACCTGGTCGGCATGGTCGGCCTGAATGAACTGGTCCGGCTGCACCTGGGCGAGGAGCTGCACGACTCCGACCAGAGCATGAAATTCGGCCTCAAGGTCATCGCCCACATGAACCTGATCTGCAAGAAGATGAGCGAGGAGGCGGGTATGCGTTTCGTCCTCGAACAGACCCCGGCCGAGAGCACGGCCTATCGGTTTGCCAAGCTGGACCTGGCCCGGTTTGGTGATAAGGCCGCGGCAGTACTCCTGGGCGACATGGACAAGGGCGAGATCTACTATACCAATTCCACCCTGTTCAACGTGGGCACCACCATGAATCCGGTTGACCGGGTCCAGCGGGAGGGCTTGTTCCATCCGCTGATCGAGGCCGGCTCGCTGACCCATATCTGGCTGGGCGAGGCCCAGCCGGACAAGGGGGCCCTGGCCGATTTCGTGATCAATGTATTCCGCCATACCGAGAACGACCAGGTTGCCTTTTCGCCGGAGTTCACCACCTGCCTGGATTGCAGCAGGACCTCGCGCGGCCTGGTGGAAAAATGTATCTTCTGCGGCTCGGACCATGTGGACGGAATCACCCGGATCACCGGCTATTTCACCAAGGTGTCGAGCTGGAACAAGGGCAAGCGCGGTGAGCTGCATGACCGCTACCGCAATATCAATCGTTTCTCGCAAGGGGGATAGTGGGAAACGGAAGAAAGGGGGTGCCGCCGGCACCCCTGCTGAGGAGGGACCGATGACGCTGTTTACCAAGGATGACTGTACGCTCTGTGCCCGGCTGAAGGACCAGTTCGATCTGGCTGCCATGGATGTGAACGTGGAGGTGCTTGACGACTCCAACCCCGAGGTCCTGGCCCACCTGGCCTGGCACAGCCTGGTGGAGACCGCCCGCAAGTCACTGCCGGTCCTGGTGCTGGACGACTCGACCACCGTGGCCGAGTTCAGCAGCATCACCAGCCGTCTGACCCAGCGGGCCAGCCAGTACGGAATCGAGCAGATGATTCCCGCGGGGCCGGCCGACTGCGAGGGCGGCAGCTGTACCTTCAACTAGTTTCCATCAGGCCCGCTGTTTTCCGGATCAAGGCCCGGGTTCGACCGGCCGAGATGCCCTTAAGCTGGTCCGATGGAAAAAAGGAGTGCCATGCCCGGGATCAAGGGTTTTCTCGAAACCTCGTTTATTGATTGGCCGGGCCGGGTCTGTGCGGTTATTTTCCTGGGCAGCTGTAACCTGCGCTGCCCTTTTTGTCACAATCATCCCCTGGTCCTGGAACCGGACCGGTTTCCCAGCCATGATCCTGAAGAGATTATCGGCCGGCTGGCCGGGCGGCGCCAGTGGCTGGGCGGCGTCTGTGTCAGCGGCGGTGAGCCCACCCTGGACCCGCGGCTGCCAGAGTTGCTCGCTGACCTCAAACAGGCGGGCTGGCCGGTCAAGCTGGATACCAACGGCACCAGGCCCGGGGTGCTGGGCCGGCTTTTTCAGGCCGGCCTGGTGGACATGGTGGCCATGGACGTCAAGGCGCCGCTGGTTGCGGAAAAATACCAGGCCCTGGCCGGGACCCTGGTGGACCTTGCCCGGATCAACCAGAGCATCGATCTGGTCCGGGCAAGCGGCCTGGAGTATCAGTTCCGGATGACCGTGGTTCCCGGGTTTCACGATGAGGACGATGTGGCCGCCTGGGCCCGGACCCTTGCCGACCCCTCGGGCCGGGGCCGGCTCACCCTGCAGAACTTTAATCCGCGTTCAACCCTGGCCCCGGAATTGATGGAAGTGAAATCCTTTGATCCGGCCCGTTTTGACCAGCTCAAGGGGATCGCGGCCAACCCGGGAAAGGCAGCGGCGCAGGTCGGGCCGCAGCCGCCACGACCCGCTGCTGTTTCAGATAAACAGGAGAGCCTCCCGGCTCCTTTGTCGGGAGGCTGCAAAGGGGGTTTTTGTTTTTAAAAAGATGATAATGATTGCTTGACAAAAGCCGCAGCCCATATTATGAAGCAGTATTCATTTTTTCTATCAAAATGACGGAAGAGTAAGTACAAGTGAGAAACCCCATAATTTTTTTCTGAAATCTTAAGGAGGATCAGCATGGCAACAATCGAGCATAATGGCAAGAGCTTTGAAGTTGACGAAGACGGCTTCTTGGCCAAGGGTATGGAAGAGTGGAACGAGGACTGGGTTGACTATGTCAAAACCATTGAAGGTATTGGCGAACTGACCCCTGAGCACCAGAAAGTCATCGACGCTCTTCAGGAGTACTACAAGAAGAACGGTATCGCCCCCATGGTACGGATCCTTTCCAAGACCACCGGTTTCCCGCTGAAGAGAATCTATGAACTCTTCCCCTCCGGCCCGGGCAAGGGAGCCCGCAAGATGGCCGGCCTGCCGAAGCCCACGGGTTGTGTGTAATTCCCAGAGTTTTACAGAGAGATGACAAAGAGAGGCAGGAGAGATCCTGCCTCTCTTTTTTTGTGCCGTATTCGGGAAGGGAGTGAGATCAGGCGGCGCTGGCAGCAGCGAGCAGTCGCTGGTGGACCGCCTCCACCCGGGCCTGGTATTCGGCCGACGTGATCCGGGCGCCGCGAATCCCGCCGCCCAGGTTGATCTCGGCCAGCCAGGTCCGCCCCTCCGGGTTGACCATCAGGTCCAGGTGGGCATAGGGAAAGCCGCCCCGCTCCATGACCCGGACACAGAGATCGACCTGTTCCGGGGTCGGGTCGCAGGGGCTGCTGGTCCCGCCGAAGTGGAGGTTGTGGCGGAAGTTGTCGGGGTTGTGGCGTTGGTAGGCCTCAAGGTAGTTGTCGATGAAGATCACCCGGATGTCCCGGCAGCCGGGAATATAGGGCTGGACCACAAAGGGCGGGGGGAGTACACCGAACGAGGCCTGGGTGTAAACTTCTTCAATGGAGGCCCAGAGGTGAATGCCCATCCCGGCGTTGCGGCGGTCATGCTTGGTCACCACCCGGGTCACCCCGGCTTTGCCGTATGCGGTGATCGCGGCCTGGAGGTCGTGGAGATCGTAGACCACCCGGGTATGGGGAACCATGAACCCGGCCAATAACCGGGCCTGGACACTCTTCAGCCGGCTGACCATCTGGCTGACGGCCGAGGGGATCAGGATCACCCCCCGCTGGCGCAGATCAAGGAGCAGCGGCTCCTCGCACGGCTTGAGCCGGACCCGGCCCACCACGATATCACCGCGGCCGAGATCGTGATAGCGCGCACATAGCGTCTCGTTGTCCGTGATGATCATCGGCTCTGTTTTCAAGTGGCGCTCCTGTAAACACCGAAACACCGTGGGTAAACATTCAGTAAACCCCCTCCTATCGGGAAAGGGGTTTTCTTCTACCAACGGCCGCTCCATTGAGAAGGGCCGGCTGTTCATAAACAGGCTATCAAGCAGGAACTCGCTTCGCCGCGGCGGC
>JAKITW010000110.1 GCA_021647905.1 Desulfobacterales bacterium
CGCCGCCGCGGCGAAGCGAGTTCCTGCTTGATAGCCTGTTTATGAACAGCCGGCCCTTCTCAATGGAGCGGCCGTTGGTAGAAGAAGACCCCTTTCCCGACAGGAGGGGGTTTACTGAATGTTTACATATTACAAGGCCGGACCGTAACTGCCTGCGCAGCCGGGATTGTCAGGCTCCAGGGCATCATCCTAAAGACAGGATCAATGCAGACCGTGTCCATGTCCACACTTACCAATGGTTTTCTCTGGTATTTCGCCTTTCTTTTTTCGACCGTGGTCCACGAGGCGGCCCATGCCTTTATTGCCAAGGAACTGGGCGACTCCACCGCCTATCACGGCGGGCAGGTCAGTCTCAATCCCCGGCCCCATATCAAGCGGGAATTCATCGGCATGGTGGTGGTGCCGATCCTCTCCTTTGTCATGGGCGGCTGGATGTTCGGCTGGGCCAGCACCCCATACGATCCGGCCTGGGCTCGACGATATCCCCGGCGCTCGGCCTGGATGTCCCTGGCCGGACCCATGGCCAACTTCGGCCTGGTGCTGCTGGCCGGCAGCCTGATCAAGGCCGGCCAACTGGCCCGGGTCTTTCAGCCGCCGGACCGGTTCACCTTTTCCCAGATAGCCATGGCAGCGGACCCCGGCTTCTTCACTATCCCGGCCGCTCTGCTTTCCATCTTCTTTTCGTTGAACCTGATCCTCTTTGTCTTCAATCTGATCCCGGTCCCGCCCCTGGACGGCAGCGGCGCGGTTCCCCTGTTGCTCAACGACCGGCGGGCCCATGCTTTTCAGGACTTCATCCGCCGGCCGCTGTTCATGATAATCGGCATCCTGCTGGCCTGGAAATTCTTCGGCTATATCTTTGGCCCGGTATTCCGGCTGGCCATCACCCTGCTCTATCCGGAGCTGTACTTTTAGGATAAAACAGGTTGGTCATTCATGGTCGGGCATCGCCACTGCGGCCGCTATCCCATTGATTCATGGTCCCGCCCCTCCGGCCCCGGAAAATCATCCGGGCCACCACCCCTGTTTTTTCTCGAAATAATTCCGGCAATGCTATAGCCTGTCCATGCCGGCGCGGTAACAACCAGGACCGGACAACAAAAAACCGGGGGGAAACATGGGCGAACAGGGCACCATCAAGTACAGCAACGGCGGCATCTATATCGGCGAGGTGGAAGAGGACCAGCCCCACGGCTCGGGCCGGATGAGCGCGCCGGACGGCACCCGCTACCAGGGCGATTTTGTAAAAGGTAAATTCCACGGCCACGGCACCCTGCTGCTGCCGGACGGATCAAGCTATGAAGGGGAATTTAAAAACGGGCTGTTCGAGGGAAAGGGCAAGATGGTCCAACCGAAAACCGGCACCTTTGAAGGCACCTTCTCCGGCTCGCTCCTCCACGGCCAGGGCAAGCTGACCCAGCCCGACGGCACCACCTGGGAGGGTGGCTTCAGCAACGGCAAACTGGACGGCCCGGGAATCCTCACCATGCCCAGCGGGCAACGGGTGGAAGGCCGGTTCGTCAACGGCCAGTTCGAGATCGTCGAGCCGGTTGATTCCTCCGGCACCTGACTTTGAGCCTGCGCCGAAGGCTGATATCCAGCCCATTTTAGAGTAAATGGGTAAATGCGTTGTTTTTTCATTTAACAAACCTTCTTCTTGGCTGATCTGGACAGAGATAATGTAACATATTTTGTTAACTATGTAAATAACGTCCCCGATTTTCGCGGGCGCGTCAAGTCGTGCAGTTCGTAGTATAATCGAATGGTTCCAGAACCGGATCGAGGTCCTGGTATCGGTTGGCGATTATCAGAGAGGCGGAGGCCGCCGGGATGTCGGCAAGAAGGTGGAGGCGATCCAGGCCGAACCGGCCCGCAGGAAACAGGACATCTTTGCCGGCCTGGAAACAAAGCTGAAAACAATCCCGGGAAAAGCAGGGAGACCCATGTCCTATCCGGTTGCCATTGCCCGCAAAAACCTCTTCCACGACCGGGTCCGGTTCGTCATCACCCTGGTGGGCATCTCCTTTTCCGTGGTGCTTATTCTGGTCCAGGTCGGGGTTTACCTGGGGATGATGTACAATACATCCAGCATCATCGAGCATACCGACGCGGACATCTGGATCACGGCCCGCAACAATCGCAACTTCGATTTTTCCATGCCCTTTCCCGAGCACCGCGAAAACCAGGCCCGGGCCGTGCCCGGGGTGGCCTGGACCCGCAAGCTGATCCTGGTCTGGTCCATGATGAAGATCAAGGGCGGGGGCAGCGAGAACGTTGAGATGGTGGGGTTCGACCCGGAAAGCGGTATCGGCGGGCCCTGGGAAATGGTCAAGGGCGATATCCGCGACGTCAAATTCCACCGCGGGGTGATCGTGGACGAATCCAGCGTGTCCAAGCTGGGCGAGTTGGAGATCGGCGAGTACCGGGAGGTGGTCAACAAAAAGGTGCGGATCGTCGGGATCAGCCGCGGGGCTCGACGGATCACCACCGCGCCGGTCCTGTTCACCTCGTACAAGACCGCCCAGGAGCTGAACCCCTGGATCGAAGGCCAGACCGTCTTTGTCCTGGTCAAGGCGGAGCCAGGCATGGACCTGACGACCCTGCGCGACCGGCTCGACCGGAAGATGAATCTGGAGGATGTCTACACCCGGGACCAGTTCATCAATGCCACCCGGCGCTACTGGACCTTCAGCACCGGCATGGGGACCGCCTTCGGCTTCACCATCCTGATGGGAATCATCGTCGGCGCGGTCATCGTCAGCCAGACCATTTACAGCGCCACCATCGAACACCTGCGCGAGTTCGGCACCTTGAAGGCCTTGGGCGCTGAGAACAGGATGGTCTACGGCATCATCCTCCAGCAGGCCCTGATCAGCGGCATCCTCGGCTATCTTATCGGTCTGGCTATCAACTTTGTGGTAGTAAAGCTCTACACCAATACCGGTCAGGCAATCATCCAGCCCTGGCCGCTTTTTGCCGCCGACCTGGTGGTGACCCTGGCCACCTGCGTGGCCGCCTCGCTGATTTCGGTGCGCCGGGCCATGCAGGTCGATCCCATGGAGGTGTTCCGAGCATGAACGATCCGACTATCAGCGTGGCCGCTATCTCCAAGATCTACGGTAACCGGGCCGTTCCGGTACCAGCGGTGCGGAAAGCGGACTTTTCCTGCGTTGCGGGCTCGGTCACCGCGATCATGGGCCCCTCCGGCAGCGGCAAAACCACGCTCCTGTCCATTCTCGGCCTGCTCCTGAAACCGACCAGCGGCCGGGTAACGATCATGGGCCTGGACGTCACCGATCTCGACGAGCGGCAACTGCCGGCCCTGCGGCGGGCCCATGTCGGATTCATCTTCCAGTCCTTCAACCTTTTTTCATCCCTGACCGTGCAGGAGAATGTCCTCATTGCCCTGCAACTGCAGAAGACGCCACGTGCTGCGGCCATGGACTCGGCCGGGGCCGCTCTCAAGCGGGTGGACCTGGTCGGACGGAGCGATTTCTATCCTCGCGATCTCTCTGGCGGGGAAAAACAACGGGTCTCCATTGCCAGGGCTATTGCCGCCGACACCCCCATCATCCTGGCCGACGAGCCCACGGCCAATCTCGATTCAAAAACCGGCCTTAAGATCATCGATCTCCTGTACCAATTGGCCGGGGAGCAACGCAAGACCGTGGTGGTGGTTAGCCACGACCTGCGGATCCAGAAACATGTCAACCGAGTACTTTGGATGGAGGACGGTGTGATCCATGAAGATTAATTCTTGTTTTACGCTGATGCTGGCAGTTCCCCTGCTTCTAGGGACGGCAGGGTGCGATTCCCCGCCAACGCAATCCAAGGACCAGTCCGTGGCCGCCGCTGCGGAAGAAGTGGTGACCGTCTATGCCTACGGAATCGTGGAGGCCCGCCGACACTCCACCTTGAGTGCCAAGTTCCCGGGCAAGATCGAGAAGATCCTGGTCAGAGAAGGGGAACCGGTGCACCAGGGGCAGTTGCTCGCCCGATTCGAGGCCCGGGAACTGGAGGTCCAGGTCGAGGTGGCCCGGGCCGCAGCCGGGGTGGCTGAAAAGGTACTGGCCGAGGCCGCGGCCGGGGCTCGGGCCCAGGAGATCGATGTGGCCCGGGAGCAACTCAACGATGCCGAGGCCCGGTTGGCCAAGACCTCCGCCGACTGGGAACGGTATCAACAGCTTCGGGCCGTTGCCGCGGCGGCTCCGGTGGAATGGGAACGATTCCGGCTGCAGCAGGCCAGTGCCCTGGCCCGACGCAACGTCGCCATCGACCGGCTCCGCCTGCTTGAGCAGGGAACCCGGCCCGAGACCATGACGGTCTTGAAACAACGCCTGGAACTGGCCAGGGCCGAGATCGAACGGGCCGAGGCGATCCTGGCCAACGCCAGCTTAACCGCGCCCTATGAAGGGGTGATTACCCGGAAACACCGGGAAGAGGGGGAGGCCTTGGACATCGGCATGCCGGTGATGGATATCGCCACCCTGACGGACCGGTATGTGCGGGCCGAGATCGATGAGACCGATATCGGCCGGATCCGGGTAGACCAGGCCGCGCGAATCACGGCCGACGGCTTCCCCGGCCTGGCCTATAACGGCCGAGTAGTGGAGATCCGGCAACAGATGGGGCCCAAGAAGCTCATCCCCACCGACCCGGCCAAGATTATCGACTATAAGGTGCTCGACGTGGAGGTCTCCCTGCCGAAGGACTGCCCCTTTCCAATCAAGCTGCCGGTAAACGTGCGTATCTCCATAAAATAAAGTAACTTCCCGATACCACTCCAGCAATAGCGCGAAGTTCTTGCGCATCTGCTTTTGCGGGAGCGCTCGCTTTCCACGCGGCAATCTTGATGAACTCGTAACAACCCGAAAGGCTTCAAATGCCACCCAATAAAATCAACAAGTTACAAGACGAATCACGTCCGTCGAGCGGGTTGTTGCGAGACCGACAATCTTGACATCAGGCTTTCCCGGAGGAAGGACCTATCCGGGTCCACTTTCCAGGTTTCGGGAAACCCATGGAAATCACTGCTTCCCGGTATGACCAGGGGGGTAACCACCTGGGCGAACACCCTATTAGCACCCCACCTCCATAGGATTTCTCCACCATACTCCACCGAAAAATCGTATATCTCAGAAATTTATGGAGTTCCGGGTCTAATTATAAGGAGACGGAGTTGGTTTAATAGCTTGTCAACTGCTTAAGTTAATAACCTAACTCCGTTGCTCCCAGGTATCTTTGCCTGAATCCGGGCGCTTTTTGCTCGGCCCGGCGAACAACCTCGGCCGCTTCCTGGCGGCGGTTGTTCTCGATAAGCAGCACTGCCAGGTCGTAGTAGGGGT
>JAKITW010000111.1 GCA_021647905.1 Desulfobacterales bacterium
AGGGGTTACCTATTTTATTGTTGAATACGAGCCCTCCCAGGTTCCCATTCCGACCACCATTCTTCTTTTCGGCTCGGGCCTGGTCGGCTTGGCCGGCATGCGGAGCAGAAAGCGGAAGAAATAACCAACCATTTTCATTTGTTGTTACACCAAAAGAGGCAGGCCGTGATGGGCCTGCCTCTTTTTTTTCGGGCGTAACAAGCAGAAAAAAACCAAAAAAAAGGGTTTCAGCCATTTCCGGCTGAGACCCTTGTTATTTCTGGTAGCGGGGGCAGGATTTGAACCTGCGGCCTTCGGGTTATGAGCCCGACGAGCTACCGGACTGCTCCACCCCGCGACACGAAAGACGACATACTACACTAATTTTCCTGATTGTCAAGGGGGCGCCGCAAGATTGTCCGGCTGCTCCAGCATTTCCCGCAGGGGTTGGTAGATATCTGCCGGCAGCTTGGTGAGTTTGCCGTGCCGGTTGATTACCGCGTGTTCGGTATACCCCTTGACCAGGGATTGTTCGGGCTGTTGCCTGGTGGCCGTACGGATGATCCGATAGGAAAAGCGGCAGCGGACCCGGGTGATCTCGGTCAGGGAGGTGTCGATCGCCAACAGGTCGTCGTAACGGGCCGGGGCCTTGTAGCGGGCATGACAGGCGATAACCGGCAGCACCAGTCCCCGCTCCTCTATCTCCCGGTAGGAACAGACCTGGTCGCGCATGAACTCGCTGCGGCCGCTCTCGAAATAGCGCAGGTAATTGCCGTAGTAGACCACCCCGGCCGCGTCGGTGTCACCGTAAAGAACCCGGCAGAAGCTGCGATGCACCGGCTCTCTCATCTCAAGCTTCATTACCGGGCCGTTCGTTGCAGGAGTTTTTCAAAGAATACCCGGCCCGACTCCAGAAGGGTCCCGGCCCGCTCGGCACTTTCTTCACAGAAACCGATACCGCTGTCGTTGTGGACGCGGCGTGAATCGTACAGGGCCACCGGCACGGGCGAATCAGTATGGGTCCTGAGCGAAACCGGGGTGAAGTGGTCCATGGCCACGGCCAGCCGGAACTCGGAGCCGCTGTCTTGCAGACCCTGAAAGATCGGCCGGACGATCTTCCGGTCAAAGTCTTCAATGGCCTGGATCTTTTCAGCGAGCAACCCCTGGTGGCCGGCCTCGTCCGGGGCCTCCACATGGACGAGGACAAAGTCCTTGTCCTGCAACGCCTCCAGGGCGGCCCGGGCCTTGCCCGCATAGTTGGTGTCCAGGTAGCCGGTGGCCCCGGGAACCTCGATGATCTCCAGGCCGCCGTATATCCCGATTCCCTTGAGCAGGTCCACCGCCGAGATCAGGGCCCCGCGGATTCCGTATTGCTCGGTGATGGTCTTCATGGCCGGCGATTTCCCTTCGCCCCAGAGCCAGATCTGGTTTGCCTCCGCCTTGCCGGCCCGGCGCCGGGCCCGGTTCACCGCGTGGCCGGCGAGCAGGGGGCCGGCCCTGGACAGCAACTCGTCCAGATCCGCAACCTTCCGGTACCGTTGCCAGTACCCGGTAACATCCTGCCCGATAAAATCGTGGGGCGGTACGGTGACCAGTCCGTTGAGATCGCCCTTGTAGATCAGCAGGTGCCGGTAGCTGACCCCGGGATAAAAGCGGATCCGGTCCGAACCCAGTTCCCGGTCCAGGGAGCTGATCAGGGCCGCGGCCTCTGCAGTGGAGATATGACCGGCGCTGTAGTCGACCATCCCCACCCGGCCGTTATGGCCCAGATCCAGGGTGACCAGGTTGCAGCGGCAGGCGATTTCATCGTCAGCCAGGCTGACCTTGAGGCTGGCCGCCTCCAGCGGGGCCCGGCCGGTGTAACATTGCTCCGGCTGATAGCCGAGCAGGGAGAGGTTGGCCACGTCGCTGCCCGGGGGAAAGCCGTTGGGAATGGTCTTGAGGCGATAGAGTTCGCCGTGGCCGGTCAGGTAATCCATCCCCGGTGTTGCCGCCTGCTGCAGCGGGGTGCGGCCGTCAAGCTCGGCAAGCGGCAGGTCGCCCATGCCGTCGCCGACAAGAATTATGTATTTCATGCGTTATTCCGATTCGTCATTCTCGGTGAGGATACGGATTTTCATGGTCAGGTCGGTGCAGATATCCAGTTGGTCGATTTCAGCCAGGGCGGCCTGGACCGCCGACTCGGCGGCCGCGTGGGTGCGGATGACCAGGGGCACTGATTCCTGCCGGCGCTCTCCTTTCTGCAGCACTGACTGGATACTGATCCCGTGCCGGCCGAGAACACCGGAGATCCTGGAGAGTACGCCCGGTTTGTCCACCGCGGTCATCCGGAAATAATAGGGGCAGCGCAACTCGTTCAACGGGGTGATCCGGCGGGGGGAGATCCGGTCGGGCCGGTACCCCAGGCTCGGCACCCGGTTGATCGCCCCGGTCAGCACGTCCCGGGCAATATCCACCACATCGGCGGCCACGGCGCTGCCAGTGGGCAGTTTTCCGGCGCCCAGGCCGTAGAGCAGCACGTTGCCCACCATGTCGCCGGTGAAGTAGAAGGCGTTGTAGGCCCCGTTGATACTGGCCAGCAGGTGCTTTTCCGGCACCAATGTCGGATGGACCCGGGCCTCGACATGGTCGCCGTGGTTCCGGCTGATGGCCAGCAGCTTGATCCGGTAGCCGAATTCCCTGGCAAAATCGATGTCCATGGGTTTGATCCGGGAGATCCCCTCGATGGTGATATCATCCAGGCGCACCGGCATGCCGTAGGCCATGGTCATCAGGATCGCCAGTTTATGGGCCGTATCGATCCCCTCCACATCATAGGTGGGATCGGCCTCGGCAAAGCCCTTTTCCTGGGCCTCCTTGAGTACCTCGGCAAATGGGGTGCGGTGATCGGTCATCCGGGTGAGGATATAGTTGGCCGTGCCGTTCATGATCCCCATCATCGAGGTGATCCGGTTGGCCACCAGCCCTTCCTTGAGCGATTTGATCACCGGGATGCCGCCGCCGACGCTGGCCTCGAACCCGACCTCCACGTTGGCCGCGGCCGCGGCTTCAAAGATCTCCAGGCCGTGCTGGGAGAGCAGGGCCTTGTTGGCGGTGACCACATGCTTGCCGCTGGCAATGGCCTTGAGCATGAAGGTCTTGGCCGGCTCGATTCCACCGATCAGTTCCACCACGATGTGGATCTCCGGATCATTGAAGAGATCGTCGGCATTACTGGTCAACCGGACCCGGCCACCCCGGGCGATATGTTCGGGAAGCTCCCTGGTGGCGATGTCGGCGACCCGGGTCAGGCGGATGGATGCGCCCACCCGTTGTTGCAGCCGTCCGGCCTGCTCGTGCAGCACCTGGGCCAGACCGCTGCCCACGGTGCCGAAGCCTATTAATCCAACGTTAATTACCGGTGTATTCATTAATTACAAGGCTCCCGCGCGGGTGGTTAAATTTTTTTCACCCGGGTCAAGCCGGGCGGCTGGTATGAAAGCTACACAGAAATACCCTCTTTGCCCGTTGTTGTCAAAAAATAGTAACCGTTCACCGGCCGCGGCCGAAGGGGAACACCACCCGGAGCCTGGGGAGCGAGATGGCGCTTGTGGCCATATTTTGTTGGCATCCTCCGACCTTTTGGTTTATAGTGGCCTCCATTATAAAATGAATGCGGCCTCATTCCTGCTATGGTGAAAAAGAGCAAACATTCAATGCCATTAGTTAATATAAGGTAAACAAGAACAAAAAAGGAGTTGCTCATGAACATCTTGATTTTTGGACCCAACGGCAGTGGCAAGGGCACCCAGGGCGCCATTATCCAGAAAAAATATAATGTGGCCCACATCGAGTCAGGGGCGATCTTTCGCAAGAATATCGGCGGCGGCACCGAACTCGGGATGAAGGCCAAGGAGTACATCGACCGCGGCGACCTGGTCCCGGACGATATCACCATCCCGATGATCCTTGACCGCCTCAAGGAAGATGACTGCAAGGAGGGCTGGCTGCTGGACGGCTTTCCCCGCAACAAGGTTCAGGCCGAGACCCTGGCCAAGGCCCTGGCCGCCGCCGGGATCAATCTGGATTATGTGATCGAGATTGTCCTGCCCCGCGAGATTGCCAAGCTGCGGATCACCGGCCGCAGGCTCTGCGTCAATGACAACAACCACCCCAACCACATCGCCTTTGACGCCATCAAGCCGACCGAGAAGGAAGACGGCACCATTGTCTGCCGGGTATGCGGCGGCGAACTCAACACCCGGGCCGACGACCAGGATGACGAGGCCATTGATAAGCGGCACAACATCTACTATGACGATAACACCGGCACCATGGCCGCGGTGAATTTCTTCAAGAGCCTGGAGGGCCCCAAACTCATCTCGGTTGACGGCCTGCCCTCGATCCAGGAGGTATCCGAGGCGATCATGAAAGAGCTGGCCTAGCTGGCAGACATTCCGGATAATCCCGGTGATACGAGGAAGGAGGCAGTTTGTGCCTCCTTCCTTTTTTTATGGGATGTTGTAGTTGGCGGATTCGTAAAAACTAAAATTTTTACCGCAGAGTATGCAGAGGCCGCGGAGGAAATCGTATTATTTTAATAATTAACCCTGCGTCCTCTGCGCTCTCCGCGGTTAATTCAGGCTGATTTTGCAGCTACACCTTAATAGTTACATGGGATGTTGTGACCGGCGGGACCGGTTCCCGGTTGCGGATTTCCGGACGGGATCACCAGAAGAACCATGATTTGCTTTCCCTTGACGCTGGCCCATGGTCCGGGATATATTGGGGGATGGCCGTGCGTACCTGGGCTGGTTTTTCCGGCCTGGCGCGTGTTTTTTTTATGAAGTGATTTCTTGTGCTTATTTGCCCGAAGGAGAGAATATGCCGCTTTATGATTATATCTGCCGGGCGTGCGGCAAGGAGTTTGAGATCCTGATGATCGGTACCAGGAAGGCTGTTTGTCCTGCCTGCGGCAGCGAGGATCTGGCCAAGCAGATGTCCACCTTTGCCCATCGGACCGCGGGCGGATCCGGCGGACCGGGTTCGGGCCCCGGCTGTGGGGGCTGCACCAGCTCAAACTGCTCCAGTTGTCATTAAAGAAGTGAGGAACTCGCAAAAAGCCTGAATTTACCGCGGAGTACGCAGAGGACGCAGGGTTATCATTTAAAATAAGTAACCGTTCACCGGGGGTACGGATTTATGGTAATCTCATGCCCGTAAGCGTTCACCAGTGGCTTAGATTCGTTCATTTGGGACTGCGAAGCATACTGGTGCTATTCGAGCAGGCCAAAATGGGCGA
>JAKITW010000112.1 GCA_021647905.1 Desulfobacterales bacterium
TGCCGAAGTTGTTTCAAATTCCGCTTTTGCCGTCACGGCCGCGGCTCAGGGTCCGCTACACCGTTCGCTATAAGAAAACCCCTTTCCCGGTCCAACCTCAAACGTACGGGGTTTACCGAAACCTTACGTGTTCCGGTTCGTCAAATCGAGTGTTATTCGATTCCTGATTAAGTCTCTCCGGTAAACGCCATTAAAAAAAGTTCGAAAAAAAATTCAGAATTGACCTGGATCAAGGTTGCTCCTTCCTGGTTCCGCTATCCTGTTGCACACCAGATGCGGGAAGTTGTCCGCAAGCGTAACGAACAGTTGAGCTGAACGATACCCTTTTTCTAAAAAAAAACCAGGAGGACAAATTATGTTTTGCAATCAATGTGAGCAGGTAGGCAAGGACGGCGCATGTACCAAGATCGGTGTCTGCGGCAAGAAACCGGACGTGGCGGCCCTGCAGGATCTGTTGATCCATGGCCTGCAGGGGTTGTCTCTTTATGCGGTGGCAGGCCGCAAGGCAGGGGTGGTTGACCCGGAGGTGGATCTGTTCACCTGCGAGGGCATCTTCTCCACCCTGACCAATGTAAATTTCGATGCCGACCGTTTCGCCGGTCTGATCAACCATTGCGCGGATCTGCGGGATTCCTTGAAGCAGAAGGTCGCAGCCGCTGGCGGCAAGGTCGATTTTGCCGATCCCGCCGCCGTTTTTATCCCGGCAGCCGACATGGCCGGGCTGGTGGCCCAGGGCGAGGCTTGCGGGAAAAGCCGGTATGAGGGCGAGAACGAGGATATCGTTTCCCTGAAGCAGGTCCTGCTCTACGGGCTCAAGGGCGTGGCCGCCTATGCCGACCATGCCAAGATCATGGGCCGGGAGGATGAGACGGTTTATGCCTTTATCCAGGAGGCCCTGGCCGCCATGCTCCGCACTGACATGGGCCTGGACGAGTGGGTCGCCATGGTCCTGAAATGCGGTGAGGTCAACCTGCGGGCCATGGAACTGCTCGATGCGGGCAATACCTCCACCTACGGCCATCCGGTGCCCACCTCGGTGCCGCTGGGCGCCAGGGCGGGCAAGGCGATCCTGGTCTCGGGCCATGACTTGAAGGATCTGGCCATGATCCTTGAGCAGACCGCGGGCAAGGGGATCAACGTCTACACCCACGGTGAGATGCTGCCCTGCCACGGCTATCCCGAGCTGAAGAAGCATGACCATTTCCATGGCCATTACGGTACTGCCTGGCAGAACCAGGCCAAGGAGTTTGCCGCCTTTCCCGGCGCCATCCTGATGACCACCAACTGTATCCAGAAACCCAGGGATACCTACAGCGCCAATCTGTTCACCACCGGTCTGGTGGGCTGGCCCGGGGTCGCCCATGTCCGGGACAAGGATTTCAGCCCGGTGATTGAGCGGGCCCTGGTCCTGGACGGTTTCCCGGCTGATACTGACAAGGGCTCGGTAATGGTCGGTTTTGCCCGCAACGCGGTGTTGTCAGTGGCTGACAAGATTATCGAGGCGGTCAAGAACAAGGACATCCGTCATTTCTTCCTGGTGGCCGGCTGCGACGGCGCCAAGCCGGGCCGCAACTACTACACCGAGTTTGTCGAAAAGGTGCCGGCAGACTGCATGGTGCTCACCCTGGCCTGCGGCAAGTTCCGTTTCTTTGACAAGCAACTCGGCGATATCGGCGGCATCCCCCGGCTTCTGGACGTGGGACAGTGCAATGACGCCTACTCCGCCATCCAGATCGCGGTGGCCCTGGCCAATGCCTTTGACTGCGATGTCAACGATCTGCCGCTCTCCATGGTACTCTCCTGGTACGAGCAGAAGGCGGTGGCCATCCTGTTGACCCTGTTCTCCCTGGGGATCAAGGATATCCGCCTGGGACCGAGCCTGCCGGCATTCATCACCCCCAACGTCCTTGACGTGCTGGTGAAGAATTTTGCGATCAAGCCGATCGCCGCCACCCCGGAGGAAGATCTGCAGGCGATACTGGGTGACAACTGGGCAACGCCGGCCAAGTAGGCGCCCACCAGCACCACATCTGCAGCACTGGTGAACGCCTATGGTTTCTGGAGAGGTATTAAAGTCCTCATCCATTGTCGCCCCTGAAGAACTTTTAGCCGGTTAAGGCTACAGGCTTGATTTGTCTACCCATCTAATCGGTATTATTGTATAATCTGATAACGGCCCAGGGAGCGATCCGATCGGGATCGCTCCCTGACCGGGTTGATCTTGAAACAGGATGCACAAGGAGCGATACCATGCAATGCCCGGGACAGGATAGTCGCTATTGGGACGGGGCCGCGGTTTTTGAGACCTCCTGTCCCGAGTGCGGCCATGAGATCGAGTTTTTCAAGGATGACAGCGTCCGCAAATGTACCAATTGCGGTCACCGGACCATGAACCCGAAGATCGATTTCGGCTGCGCCTCCTACTGCCCCTATGCCGAGCAGTGCCTGGGCTCGCTGCCGCCGGAACTGCTGGCCAGAAAACAGGAACAGATCCTGGAACAGGTTCCGGTTGAGATGAAAAAATATTTTGGCGATGATTTCCGCCGGATCAGTCATGCCGCCAAGGTGGCCCGCTACGCCACGCAGATCGGCGCGGCCGAGCAGGCCCATCCGGCGGTGGTGGCGGCGGCCGGCTATCTCCACGATATCGGGATCAGGGAGGCGGAGCGCAAGTATGACAGTTCGGCGCCCAGGTACCAGCACCAGGAGGGTCCGCCAGTGGCCCGGGAGATCCTCACCCGGCTCGGGGCCGAACCCGGGCTGATCGACGAGGTATGCGACATCATCGGCCATCATCATCATCCCCGCAAGGAGGAGACGGTCAATTTCAAGGCCCTTTACGACGCTGACCTGATCGTCAACCTGGAGGACAAGCAGAAGGAAAAACCAACACCTGACGCGCATCTGGCCAAACTCGTGGAAAAATCGTTTCTCACCGAAACGGGCCGGGACCTGGCCCGGAAGATTTTGTTGAAGGCGTAGGACAGATGACCGTGGACAGTGAACCAGGCACTAAGCACCAAGCACTAAGCACCAGGCACTAAGCCCCCTGCACCCTGCCCCCTGAGTTTTACTATGGAGAAACACAATGAAAGTATTACGAAAAATTATCCGGATCGATGAAGAGTTATGCGACGGCTGCGGCCAGTGCGTGCCGGGTTGTGCCGAGGCGGCCCTGGAGATTGTCAACGGCAAGGCGACCCTGATGGCGGAGAAGTACTGCGACGGCTTGGGCGCCTGTCTGGGCGAATGCCCCACCGGGGCCTTGACCCTGGTCGAGCGCGAGGTTGATGATTTTGACGAGCAGGCGGTTGAGGAATTGCTGCAAAGCAAAAAACAGGAGGCTGCCGCAGGGGAGGAAGGAAACCCTGGCTGCCCATCGGCCCGGATGCAGACCTTTACCCCGGTCACGCCCTGTGATATTGCTAACCAGCCCCTTTTTACCACGCCTTCCGGAAGCGGCTCGGCCCTGAACCATTGGCCGGTGCAGATCCGGCTGGTCCCGCCCACGGCCCCGTTTCTAAAGGGCGCCGACCTGCTGGTGGCCGCGGACTGCGTTCCAGTGGCCCATGCTGATTTCCATGCCGGATTCCTGTCCGGCCGCGCGGTGATGATCGGCTGTCCCAAGTTCGACGATCCCAACGGCTATGTGGACAAGTTTACCGAGGTCTTTAAAACCGCCGGGATAAAGACCATTAACCTGGTGATCATGGAGGTGCCCTGCTGCGGCGGGATGAAGGAGATCGTCAGGGAGGCGCGCAAGCGGTCCGGCCGGGATATCCCGGTGCGCGAGACCGTGATCAGCACCAGGGGCGGGATCCTCCGCCAGGAGAACTGGTAAGGATGGAGATCAGGGGCAGGATCGCCCTGGTGCTGGGCGCGGCCCGGGGCATCGGCAAGGCGATCGCCCTGGCCCTGGCCGAGGCCGGCGCCACGGTGGTCTGCACCCACTTTGACCGGCCCGGGGACGGGGCCCGGCTGCAAGAGGAACTTGCCCGGCTTGACGGCGATCATCTTGCCGTCAAGGTCGATCTGCGCCAGCCGGACCAGGTGGCCGCGCTTGTCGATCGGATCAGCAAACAATTCAGCGTCCTTGATATCCTGATCAATAATATCGAGCGGGGCGGGATGCCGGTGGTCCATGGCGGTTATGACCGGGAGGTGAACCGGGACCAGTGGGAGCTTGAGTTTGCCACCACTGTCAAGGCCAAATGGCTGGTATTTCATGAGACCCTGCCGCTGTTGAAAAAGGCGAGGCAGGGGGCGGTGGTCACCCTGTCCTCCATGGCCGGGATGATCGGCCGGGCCGGGCCGGCCGGGCTCCTGTTCAATGACGGCTATGCAGCGGCCAACCGGGCGATCTCCTCTTTTACCGAGACCTGGGCCCGGCAGGCGGGGCCCGCGGTGCGGGTAAACGAGTTGATGCTCGGCCTGACCGAGACCCGTCATGCCCAGGGAACCCGGGGCTGGGACCTGCTCAGCGACAGGGAGAAAAAAGCATTGCTCGACCATACCCTGCTGGGCCGGACCGCAACCGTTCAAGAGGTCGTGGCCGCGGTGCTCTTTCTGGTCCGGGACGCCACCTTTATGACCGGTACTGTTCTGCGGATGGACGGCGGCTACCTCCTGGGCGGCGAACCGGTGGCGCCCATGCCGGACGGGGTGGTGTAGAAAACAATAAAAAAAGCCCGGCCGGGGAGGCAGGGCTGGTCAACTACTCGCGTGTATTTACTGGTCCCAGTTAAGGTTAAAGCCCCCGCCTTCAGGCGGGTAGATTTATCACTTCCAATGGAATCCGGTTGGAAGGGAAGAGTTTTTTTACTTCGTGCTCGTGAACGTACTCGTGAACGTAAACGTGATCGAGA
>JAKITW010000113.1 GCA_021647905.1 Desulfobacterales bacterium
GCACGAAACCATAACCAGGGGCGACTACCGGCCCGCCGCCTTCCAGGGATTTACCATCCCGAAGAAATCGGGCGGCGCCCGATTAATCGCCGTGGCCGACCCCCGGGACCACCTGGTCCAGAAGATGCTTCATACTCTGCTTACCCCTGTTTTCGACCGCATGTTCGAGGAATGCTCCATCGGTTTCCGCCGAGGCCGCTCCCGGCAGCAGGCCAGACGCGTAGTCACGGCCGCGGTTCGGCAGGGATTTACCCATGTACTCGAATCCGATGTCGAGTCCTTTTTCGACTCGGTTGACTGGCAGCTTATGCTGGAACGGCTGGCCAACCTGCTGCCCCGGGCGGACCACCTTACCTATTCCCTGCTTGAGCGATTCATCAAGGCCGACCTGACCGTGAACAACCGGCCCTGCCCCAGGGACCGGGGCCTTATCCAGGGCATGGTCCTTGCCCCGCTGCTGGCCAATCTCTTTCTTGACACCTTTGACGAGAAAATGAATGCGCTCGGCTACCGGATGGTGAGGTACGGTGATGATTTCCTGGTTTTGACCAGGTCCCTGGAAGAAGGGAAAAAGGCCCGGGAGGATGCCGCGAATATTTTGAAACGCCTGGGTCTGGAACTCAAGGACGAGAAGACGGCTGTTACCGCGTTGGACGCAGGGTTTTCTTTTCTGGGCTTTGACTTCGGCCCGGAACTTGACGAGGAGTTCATCGACCGGACCGCCCTGCGCAAGACCGTGTTTATCCGCAGCATGTATGCCTTTGCCGGCATTGATTCCGGCTCCCTGATTATCAGGAAAGGCGGCCGGCTCATTACCCGGCTGCCCATGAGTCGAATCGGAGAAATCGTGATTTTCGGCAACAACACGGTCTCGGCCCGGCTTCTGCACCAGTGCAGCCGGGAAAATATTCCTGTTTCTTTCTGCCGGGCCGCGGGCCGGTATGTAAACACCCTGCGGCCAGACTCCAGGGCCTATTTCGTGATTGCGGCCCGCCACGCCCGGCGCTTCGAAACGACCCCGGCGGAACAGAGACGCGCTATCGCCGGGCGGATAGCAGCAGCCAAGCTGGCCGGCTATTCATCCTGGTTCGCCGGCCGTTACGGTTCCAGGACAAAAAGGGTATGCGCGCTGCTCCAGACCCGGATCAACTCGATTATGGAGGCAAAGACGGTGGAGACCGTTCGCGGTCTGGAAGGCGAGGCCACCGGCCGGATCTATGAGTTTCTGCGGCCCTTGTTCGTGGATACGGCCTTCCGGAGCGCCAGGCGGCTGCCCCGGGCCAAGTGCGATCCCTGGAACGTGTTGACCGATTTCACCTCTTTTCTCTTTTTCTCCAAACTGAACGTCCTTCTGCGCAGCCAGGGACTCAACCCCTATCTCGGTTTTCTCCATAGCCACAAAGACAACTACGAGTCCCTGGTCTGCGATCTGCAGGAACCATTCCGCGCCAGAATGGACCGTTTTGTGCTGAAGACCGTCAACCGCCGGGTCGTCCGGTCCGAGCATTTTGAGTTCTCCAGCCAGTACAAAACCTTTCACATGAAGTCGGAAGGGATCGGCCCGTTCCTGGAGGCCTTTGAACGGGAGATGAACGTGCGGCTTGCCGGTGATGGGGGGACCCTGAAACAACTTCTGGTCGCCCAGGTCCAGGTACTGCGCAGATGGGTGGACGGGAAGGGCAAACTCTTCTTTTACCAGCCACGATAATTGTCGACAGTGTCGCAGTGTAGACCGACACAACTGCTCCTTATGTCCAGAGGACGGAGGACGGAAGACGGAGGACAGAGGACGGTAAAAACCGGAAGTTGGTGCCTTCCGTCATCTGCCTTCTGTCTTCTGGCAGTTTGGAGGGACTGACCCGACACAGAGGGGATGTTTACTGAAGGGTGCAGGGGGCAGTGGGGTCATCCATTAACTATTATGGGACAGAGTTGAGGCTGAAAACTATGTCAGCCGTTCCCGCACCCAGGCCGGACTCCGGCGGCAGTCCAGAACAGCGTTTACCAGGACTGTTTGTTTGTCGACACGGTAGTAGACTGCGAACGGAAAACGTTTGGCGAGCAGTCGGTGATAACCGAAGCGCCGGGAATGAATGGAAGCGTAAATCTGCAGGGAATCAATATCCGAGAAAAGGGAATCAAGAAAATAATCGCCCAGGCCGGTTGCCTGTTTTTCGTAGAACCGGAAACCGTCAATCAAGTCTTGCTGTGCCTCGTCAAGGATGCGGATATTCATTTAACGGAAGTCCGGATTTTCTCTTTGGCCTCCATCCAATCCGAGAATTGCGCAGTTCCTTGAGTGATTCGTTCTTCCCTCGTACGCAGGATTTTTTCGTGCCAGCCAGGCGAGGGTATTTGTTCCGAGGTGCGGCAGAGGTCGTCCCAGATCAGTTCCATTGTCTTGAGCTTGTCGGAAACTGTCATTTTGTCGATTTGCAGAGTTGATTCCATTAGCAGCCTCCATAGAATGTATTCTAATAAAATATACTGCATCGGGATGTGTATCGCAATTCATTAAAAAAATAGAATTTTCCATTTTTCAGGCGAAGGATTTTGGCTGCTGGACGAGGGCGAGGTGGTGAGCTTTGAACAGGGTTTCAAATATCTGGGCGTGATGTTCGTTAAAAGCATGATCATGACGCCTTTTCCGATGTCCAAGAAGAAGCGGCAGGGAAGTAAAGGACTAAACGTTGTTTTTTACAGTTAACAAGTTTATCTCTGGGAGGAATCCGGCAGGGTTCAGAAGGTTAAAACCATCCTCGGCCAAGTATGATCTTCACGGTTCATTCCGCCGGATGGCGGCGATCCGGGTCAAGTGCTTCTTGTCGTAGGAAAAGATTTCGCTGATTTTATGGCGTTCCATTACAGCGGCGATGTAGCCGTCAATGAAATCGATGTTGTCGGCCATGTAATGTTCAACCGCTTTTTCAACCAGGGGACCGTTGATGACTTCAAGGCCGGGAGTTGCCAGGATGGCCTTGATCATTGGGCCGATAGAGCTGTTTTTAAGACCGTAAGAGGACTCCAGCACCCAGACGACCTCGGCGAGGACCAGTTCAACGGTCACCAACTTTATCTTACCGTCGGCGGCCTCGGCAAGCAGCTTGTCAACCCGCTCCGCCTTGGCCGGATCATCGTTGGTGAGATAACGTATGAAGATGTTTGTATCGAGAAAACATGATTTCATGACATTTCACCGCTGACCCGTCGGCCTACCGCCTTCTTGGCGGTGCGCCGCTCTTCATCCGGGCCGCCGCCGCTGCCGGTCACGCAGCCCCGCAGGTCCCGGAGGGTCTTGACCGGCATCAGGATGATCCTGTCTCCTTGGGAGATAAAATCAATTTTATCCTTCGGATGGATGTCTAATTGATCCCTGAGAGCCTTTGGTATGGTTATCTGGCCCTTTGTAGTCACAGTCGAAATCATTTTCTACCTCCTGTTGATAATCTTACTTTTTATAGTAGCGTAAGAAACAGGCGGAGTCAATATGTCAATTCGAACTTAAGCTGGTTGAGGAAGAATAGGGGAAACTCTGCGGGAAACTACATTGTTTTCACAGTTAACAAACTTATCTCTGGGAGGCATCCGGGTACAGGAGAGGCAACCGCGGACTGAGAGAGGGCAGCTGCCGGTAACGACAAAGAAGCGATGAACCCGGGGTTTTCCTGCCCCCTGCACCCTGACAACTGCCCCCTTGTGTTCAACCATCCGCCTTCTGTCTTCTGGCAGTACGGGGGGACGGCCAGGGAATCGATTTGACTGCGGGACAACATGTGGTTACAATAACCACATATCGGAGATCATAGAATCGGGGAGGCAAGAAGCCATGACGACCGTGGGCATCAGAGAGGCCAAGATCAACCTGAGCAAATATCTCAAGATGGTGCGCCAGGGGCACGAGGTGACCCTGACCGACCGAGGCCAGCCGGTGGGCAAGATCGTCCCGATCACCGCTGCCGAGCTGTCCCTGGAGGAACGGATTCGATACCTGGAGGAAAGGGGCGTGCTGGCTCCGGCGTTGCCGGGAGAAAAGTCTGTTCTTTCCTCTCCCGTTCCGGTGTTGCACGACGCAGCCCAGCGTTATCTGCGGGAGGACCGGGACAATGCCTGAGTCGCCCGGCGTAATTTACTGGGATACATCGGCCGTACTTTCGCTCCTGTTCACGGACACCCACAGCAAAACGGCTCATCAATGGCAACGCGCTCCGGGCCTGCATCTCATTTCCTCCCTGGCCCATGCCGAGGCCTGTGCGGTCATCGCCCGCCTGAGCCGTAACAAGATCATACCGGCCTCCCTGGCCGACCAGGCCCTGGGCGCTCTTGAGCACGGAATATGGCGCCGGATAATCGCCTTGCCGGACTGGGACGCCGTAAGGGATCTGGCGCGGGACACGCCACTCAGGGGCGCGGACCTGTGGCACCTCGGCCTGTCCGTCACCCTGCGCCGCGATCTTCCGGAATTGCGCTTGTTGAGCTTTGATGCCCGATTGCGGGAAGCGGCCCGGTTGCAGAAAATGGAGGCCCCGCTCCACTAACCAGCATGGCTGGACCATAATTGATGAACCCGTAACAACCCGAAATGCTTCAAATGCCACCCAATAAAATCAACAAGTTACAAGACGAATCACGTCCGTCGAGCAGGTTGTTGCGAGACCGACATAATTGACAGCGGCCCTTTCCGGCCAGGAGATTAACCACAAACCCCCTCCTGTCGGGAAAGGGGTCTTCTTCTACCAACGGCCGCTCCATTGAGAAGGGCCGGCTGTTCATAAACAGGCTATCAAGCAGGAACTCGCTTCGCCGCAACGGCGATTCGGAATCCATAAGC
>JAKITW010000114.1 GCA_021647905.1 Desulfobacterales bacterium
CCGCCGCGGCGAAGCGAGTTCCTGCTTGATAGCCTGTTTATGAACAGCCGGCCCTTCTCAATGGAGCGGCCGTTGGTAGAAGAAAACCCCTTTCCCGACAGGAGGGGGTTTACTGAATGTTTACGTTTTTTCGGGGACCCCTGTTCAATTCGACCCTTTGGCCCAGCCATGAAACGAACCATGCAGAAAAAAAAATTCGAAGACGCCCTCCGGGAACTGGAACAGATCACCACTGAGCTGGAGGAGGGCGATCTCTCCCTGGAAGAATCCCTGGACAAATTCGACAATGGAATGAAATTAGCGGAATTCTGCAACCGCAAACTGGATGAGGCCCGCAAACGCGTCGATATTCTCATGGGCAAGGATGACGCCCCTGGGGCCGAACCGTTTGCCAAGGCAGACGGCAAATGAACGCCCCCCTTGAGATCAAAAACTATCTTGCGGTCAAACGCGCCCAGGTGGACCAGGCGTTGGCCCGCTTGATGCTTCCCGAGGAAGGGGAACCGGCCGACCACATCAAGGCCATGGGCTACAGCCTGTTTGCCGGGGGCAAACGCCTCCGGCCGATCCTCTGTCTTGCCGCGGCCGAAGCGGTGCAGGAAGAAAATCAGCCGGCCGGCGAGACCCTGCTGGCCGCGGCCTGCGCCCTGGAATGCATCCACACCTATTCCCTGATCCACGATGACCTGCCGGCCATGGACAACGACGATCTCAGACGAGGCCGGCCCACCAGCCATAAGGTCTTTGGCGAGGCTGCCGCAATCCTGGCCGGAGACGGATTGCTCACCTTTGCCTTTGAACTGCTGAGCCGCCCTGCCGACAACAACATCCCCTCCCAACAACGGCTGCGGGTCATCCAGCTGATCAGCAAGGCGGCCGGCCCCCTGGGGATGGTGGGCGGCCAGGCCATGGACCTGGACTGTGAGGGGAAACAGGTCCCCTTTACCACCCTGCGCTCGATCCACCGTCGCAAGACCGGGGCCCTGATCACCGCCTCGGTACAGACCGGGGCAATGCTGGCCAATGCCGATCCCGGCCGTTTTGCCGGACTCACCCTTTACGGAGAAAAAATCGGTTTGGCCTTTCAAATCGTTGACGATCTGCTTAATGTGGAGGGCACCACCGAACAACTGGGCAAGGCGGCCGGCTCGGATGCCGAACGACGCAAGGCCACTTATCCGGCCTTTTTCGGGGTGGCGGCGACCAGAAGGATGGCCGAAGAAACCGTGACCACTGCGCTGGCCGCAATAGACACCCTTGATCACCGGGCCGAGCCGCTCCGCCATCTGGCCCGATACATAGTGGAACGAAAGCGATAAACACCTTACCACCACAACCATGAAGAAATTTACTCCGTTGCTTGACACCATCAACTCACCGGACGACCTGCGCAAGCTGCCGGTAAAGATCCTGCCGGAACTGGCCGGGGAAATCCGCCGGATGATCATCGACACCGTTTCCCGCACCGGCGGCCACCTGGCCCCCAGTCTGGGAGTGGTTGAGTTGACCCTGGCCATTCATTACGTGTTCAACACCCCGGCGGACAAGCTCATCTGGGATGTAGGCCATCAATGCTATGCCCACAAACTGCTCACCGGCCGGCGCGACAGTTTTGCAACCCTGCGCCAGTACCGGGGGATCAGCGGTTTTCCCAAACGGAACGAAAGCCCCTACGACACCTTTGACACCGGTCACAGCAGCACCTCGATCTCCGCCGGCCTGGGCATCACCCTGGGCAAGCATCTCAAGGGCGACCACAACCGGGTAATCGCGGTGATCGGCGACGGCTCAATGACCGGCGGCATGGCCTTTGAGGCCTTGAACCAGGCCGGGCATCTCAACAAGGACCTGATCGTCATCTTAAACGACAACGAGATGTCGATCTCACCCAATGTCGGCGCCCTGTCCAGCTTCCTGAGCCGGAAGATGACCGGCAAGACCGTGGCCCGGGCCAAGGAGGAGTTGAAGAACCTGCTCAAATCCCTGTCCAATGTGGGCGAGAACATCCTCCAGGTCCTGAAACGGTCCGAGGAGAGCTTTAAGGGGTTCTTTACCCCGGGGATGCTCTTTGAGGCCCTGAAATTCGAATATGTGGGCCCGATTCCGGGTCACCGGGTCGACAGCCTGATTGAGACCCTGCGCAATGCCAGGGAGTTCAGCCGCGGGCCGGTACTAATCCATGTGCTCACCACCAAGGGCAAGGGCTACGGCCCGGCTGAAAAGAATCCAGGCGCCTATCACGGCGTGGGTCCCTTTGATATCAACACCGGCATCCCGCTGCCCGGAAAACCAGGGCCGGTTTCCTATACCCGCTGTTTCGGCGATACCATGGTCCATCTCGCCGAAAAGAACCCCAAGGTGGTGGCGATCACCGCGGCAATGCCGGCCGGTACCGGCCTGACCCGTTTTGCCGAACGGTTTCCCGACCGCTTCTTTGATGTGGGCATTGCCGAGCAGCATGCGGTCACCTTTGCCGCCGGCCTGGCCACCGAGGGCATGCGGCCGGTGGTGGCCATCTACGCCACCTTTTTCCAACGCGCCCTGGACCAGGTTATTCATGATGTCTGTCTGCCCGATCTGCCGGTCACCTTTGCCCTGGACCGGAGCGGGGTGGTGGGTGACGACGGTCCCACCCATCACGGGATGTTCGACATCGCCATGCTCCGGGCCATCCCCAACCTGGTGCTGATGGCGCCGGCCAACGAAAACGAACTCCAGCACATGCTCAACAGCGCGATCCTTCATCCCGGTCCGGTGGCGATCCGCTATCCCCGCGGCAAGGGCGAGGGCGTTGATCTTGACGCCGAACTCACCGAGCTGGAGCTGGGCAGGGGTGAACTGCTCAGGCAAGGAAAGGACGTGCTGCTGCTGCCGGTGGGCAACCGGGTCGTACCGGCAATGACCGCGGCCCAGGGGCTGGCCAAGATCGGCATCGAGGCAGCGGTGATCAACCCCAGGTTCATCAAACCGCTGGACGAAAAGTTGATCTGTGAGTGGGCTGAAAAGACCGGCCGGCTGGTGACCGTGGAAGACGGCTGCCGCCAGGGCGGATTCGGCAGCGCGGTACTTGAGGCCCTGGCCCGGCACGGGCTGACCCGGGTCAGGGTACGGATGCTGGGCTTCCCGGACCGGTTCATCGAACACGGGCCCCAGGAGGTGCTGCGCAAACAGGCCCACCTTGACGCCCCGGCGATGATCAACGCGGCCATGGAGTTGGTTAAAGACGGATGACGGTGGACAGAAAAGGATAGTAGAGGGTGCAGGGTGCAGGGTGCAGGGTGCAGGGTGCAGGGTGCAGGGTGCAGGGTGCAGGGTGCAGGGTGCAGGGTGCAGGGAATATTATATTCGGACCACGCTCACAGCCCCTATATTTTTTCACCGTAGACCGCAAACCGCTTGCCCGCTGGAGCCTCGGCGAATGAGGTGATTTCTGGTTTCAACTCATCGCTCATTGCTCATTGCCCAGCACTAATTCTTCCGTCTTCCGTCTTCCGTCTTCCGTCCTCTGTCTTCTGTCCTCAGACCCGGTAATACTGCCGATACCAGTCAACGAATTTACGGATCCCCTCTTCAACCGGGGTGTCCGGCTTGAAGCCCACGTCGCGGACCAGGTCGTCCACATCGGCGTAGGTGGCGGGCACATCCCCCATTTGCATGGGCAGCATGTTCTTGTCGGCCTTTTTGCCCAGACATTCCTCCAGCACCTCGATATAGCGCATCAGCTCAACCTGCTGGTTGTTGCCGATATTGTATATCCGGAACGGACAGGCCCCGGTTGCCGGGTCAGGGTCGTTACTCCGCCAGCCGGGGTCAGCCTCGGGCACCCGCATGATGACCCGGAACACCCCCTCGACAATGTCGTCAACATAGGTAAAATCCCGCACCATCCTGCCGTGATTGAACACATCGATGGGCCGGTCCCCGAGGATGGCCTTGGTAAAAAGGAACAGGGCCATGTCCGGCCGGCCCCAGGGACCGTAGACCGTGAAGAACCTGAGTCCGGTGGTGGGCAGGCCGTAGAGGTGGCTGTAGGTATGGGCCATCAGCTCGTTGGCCTTTTTTGAAGCAGCATAGAGGGACAGGGGATGGTCCACGTTGTGGTGCACCGAAAAGGGCATCCTGGTATTGGCCCCGTACACCGAGCTGGACGAGGCATAGACCAGATGGCTTACCCCGGAATGGCGGCACCCCTCGAGAATATTGACAAAGCCGACCAGATTGGTGTCCACGTAGGAGTGGGGATTTTCCAGGGAATAACGGACCCCGGCCTGGGCCGCCAGGTTCATCACCGCGTCGAACCGATGGTCTTTAAACAGGCCGGCCATGGCCCCACGGTCGGCCAGGTCGATATTAACATGAACAAAGGCCGGACTGGGGGTAAGCCGGTCGAGCCGGGCCTGTTTCAGGGCCGGATCATAGTAGTCGTTGAGATTATCCAGGCCCACCACCTCGATCCCATGGTCGAGCAGCCGCTTAGAGAGATGAAACCCTATAAAACCGGCCGCGCCGGTAACCAGTATTTTTTTCATCTTTTCCATCTCTTCGTTTCAACCCATTATCCAACGGTAACCGTTCACCGGGGGTACGGATTTACGGTAATCTTATGCCCGTAAGCGTTTACCAGTGGCTTAGATTCGTTCATTTGGGACTGCGAAGCATACTGGTGCTATTCGAGCAGGCCAAAATGG
>JAKITW010000115.1 GCA_021647905.1 Desulfobacterales bacterium
TTCGCCGCGGCGGCGATTCGGAAGCCATAAGCATATCCTGCCGAAGTTGTTTCAAATTCCGCTTTTGCCGTCACGGCTGCGGCTCAGGGTCCGCTACACCGTTCGCTATAAGAAAACCCCTTTCCCGATCCAATCTCAAACGTACGGGGTTTACCGAAACCTTACCGCGAGACGGACGTGATTCGTCTTGTAACTTGTTGATTTTATTGGGTGGCATTTGAAGCCTTTCGGGTTGTTACGGGTTCATCAACTTTGACCGTAATCCGGGCGCGATCCGGGTATATTCGAGTCCCCTGGAGAGGATGGCGATCCCTTGTCAGGCGGATTTTTTCTCTTCCGGATGCTCCTGGGCAAGCAGGGTCTTGAGAACTTCACAGTTGCGGCAGATCGCCATCTTTGACTGCCAGTCTTTCTGGACCACGCCTTCGCAGATCGTTCCATTGATAAACCAGCAGAGCCGTCCGGCCTGGAACTCCCAGGCCGGGCATTGTTTTTTTCTCTCAATCGGGCATTTCTTGATCACCCAGCAAAGCTTGGGCCCCTTGCTCTTGCCCCGGTTGCGGGTAAGTAAAAAAAATATCTGCCGTTCGACATGGACCGGCACCGAGCGCCAGCCCTGTTCATAGCTGTGAATGGCCTTTATCGAGGCGCCGAGCAGTTCCGCCAACTGTTTTTGCGTTTTGTTGAGGATCTTCCTGGCACGGAAGAACTCCTTGCTGTCCATGAGGTGTTTCCTTTCCCAGGTTTGACAGGTCGCTGTCACATAACTGTTAACAATACCACATCGTGGTATTATTGGTCAATGAGTCTGCGTGCTGAAAACGACAGCTATCGACCATGGCCGAAATTATTGGGGCCTATTTATAATCGGCGATTATAACGAGTCACATGTATTATTCCCATATTTTATCTCTATTACTATAATATGACGACACAAGCATAATCCCGGGACATCAAGGGATGTTGGTTGTCGGCAATGGCCGGACATCGTCAAATCCGGGTGTTGGAGTGGAAATAACTTGCATCTCTGTTCCTGTTGGAAAATAGTTCATCCAGGGTGCCGCAGGTCCGATCCATTCGCCATGTCTCGTCAACCGCCGTGCCGCCAGGCTGCTTGAGCCGGCGGCTACTGGTTGCCGCCATCCGGGTGGCCATGGTGTTGATGGGAATTTCCAGGAGGATGATTATGAGGGTGTTTGTTACCGGCGGGACCGGATTTATCGGCGCCGCCCTGGTTGAACGGCTCCTGGCCCGGGGAGACAGGGTAACCATCCTCAGCCGTTCCCGGCCTTGCGAACCGTCCCGTCCCGGTCTTGCCTTTGTTCAAGGGGATCCGGCAGAGGAGGGCGCCTGGCAGGATGAGGTGGGTGGCCATGATGCGGTGGTCAACCTGGCCGGGGCATCTATTTTCCGCCGGTGGACCGGGGCCGGCAGGAAACTGATTCACGGGAGCCGGGTCCGGGCCACCCGGAACCTGATAACGGCCCTGGCCGGAACCAGGGGCCGTCCCGTTGTTCTGGTGAATGGCTCGGCAATAGGATACTATGGGTCTGGTGAAGATGAGGAATTTACCGAGGCGGCCGGCGTTGGGACCGGTTTTCTTGCCCGGCTGGTCCGTGACTGGGAGGCAGCGGCCCTGGCAGCGGAAGAGTATGGCGTGCGGGTGGTGCTGGCCCGGTTCGGGGTGGTGCTGGGACCGGGCGGCGGCGCCCTTGCCAGGATGGCGCCGCCTTTTCGGCTGGGATTGGGAGCGGTGTTTGGTTCAGGCCGGCAATGGTTCTCCTGGATCGGTCTGGATGATCTGATCAGCGCGCTGGTTTTTCTGCTGGAAGAACCCGGTGTCGCCGGGCCGGTGAACTGCACCGCGCCCTTTCCGGTTACCAACCGGGAGTTGAGCCAAACCCTTGCCCGGGTTCTGCACCGGCCGCTCTTCCTGCCGCCGGTACCGGCCTGGCTGCTCCAGGTGTTCCTGGGCGAGGCAGCCTCTTTGTTTCTCGATGGGCAGCGGGTGGTGCCGGAGCGGCTGATCGGCCATGGCTTTTGTTTTCGCTCGCCCCGGCTTGACGAGACCCTGGCCGATCTGATCTGATTTTGATGCATTCGTAAAAACAAAAATATTTACCGCTGAGTACGCAGAGACCGCAGAGAAACGCGTATTATTTTAAATGATTAACTCTGTGACCTCTGCGCTCTCTGCGGTGAAACCGGACTTTTTGCGGGGCCATCAATTTTGTCGGTCTCGCAACAACCCGCTCGACGGACGTGATTCGTCTTGTAACTTGTTGATTTTATTGGGTGGCATTTGAAGCCTTTCGGATTGTTACGAGTTCATCAATTTTGCTTATATAATTCCGGCCGGGTATCTGCAGATTTGGCTGGAATAGAATTTTCCTGAACCTTGAACCCTGAACCCTGCTGTTAACCTGGAGAAGAAGATATGGCTGAGGATGTTGATGAATTGACGATAAGTTATGAAGAGGACGGCATTGAGGTGGTTAAGGAACTGGACAAGGAGGTCCTGTCCAAGGGCGCCTGGGCAACCATTCTTTTCCGTTACCAGGACTGGGACCGCAAGGCCGGGGCCTATGGCCCGGACCGTTACACGATCAGGCGATACCGGAAGATGCACGGTGAGTATACCCAGAAGTCCAAATTCAATATATCCAGCCGGCTCCAGGCCGGCAAGATCGTCGAGATCCTCGGCAGATGGCTTAAGGAGCCGGAGTAGCAGCCAGCCCGGCGGCCTTTCCCTGAAGTGGCTTGCCCGGTTTTTGGGAAACTGGTATATAGCCGGTGCATGATTATCATATATTTTTTCCTTTCGGCTTTCAGCATTCAGCCTTGAGCGACTCCGGTTGCCTTGGGCCTGTCGTCTGGAAACCGCAGGCATAATTTGGAGTAACAATGCCCATCAGGATTTATAATACCAAAACCGGGAGCAAGACGGTCCTGGAACCTCTGACCCCGGGTGAGGTCAAGCTCTATGTCTGTGGAATCACAGCCTATGATTATTGCCATATCGGCCACGGCAGGTCAGCCCTGGCCTTTGACATGATCGTTCGCTACCTTCGCTTTAAGGGCTACAAGGTTGTCTACATCCGCAACTTCACCGATATTGACGACAAGATCATCAACCGGGCCAGGGAGGCGCGGATCTCCACCGAGGAGTTGTCGGAGCGATTCATCCGGGCCTTTCATGAGGACATGGAGAGTCTCGGGGTACTGTTGCCGACCATGGAGCCCAGGGCAACCGAGCACCTTCCGGAGATCATCGCGATGATCGAGGAACTGGTGGCCAGGGGGCTCGCCTATCAGGTGGACGGTGACGTCTATTATAGCGTGCAGGGCTTCCCGCGCTATGGGCAGCTTTCCGGTCGCAGTCTTGAAGACATGCTGGCCGGGGCCCGGATCTCGATCAATGAAAGCAAGAAGAATCCCATGGACTTTGCCCTGTGGAAGTCGAGCAAGCCGGGCGAGCCGACCTGGGACAGCCCATGGGGGCCGGGCCGGCCGGGCTGGCATATAGAGTGCTCGGCCATGAGCCGCAGGTATCTGGGTCACTCCTTTGATCTCCACGGCGGCGGCAAGGACCTCATTTTTCCGCACCATGAGAACGAGATTGCCCAGAGCGAAGGCGCCAGCGGCAAACCCTTTGTCAATATCTGGATCCATCATGGTTTTGTCACCATCAAGGATGAGAAGATGTCAAAATCCCTTGGCAATTTTCTTACCATCCGCGAGGTGCTGGCCGACTACCCGGCCGAGGTACTCCGCCTTTTCGTGTTCTCCTCCCATTACCGGACCCCGATTGATTATTCGGACGCGGCCATGCGGGACGCCGGCGCGGCCCTGGACCGGCTCTATGAATGTCTGGCCGGGATTGATGCGCTTCCTGATACTGGTCGCGATGATCTCCCTGGTGTGGCCGGGGCCAAGGCCGTCGCCAAGCTGACCGGCCTGGCCGAGCGATTTTGCCGGGCCATGGACAATGATTTCAATACCGCCCAGGGGCTCGGCCAGATCTTTGACGCGGTCAAGACCATCAACAAGATCCTCCGCTCCCTGCCCGGGAACCCTGCCACGGCTGACCTTGAACTGCTGCGCCGGACCAGGAGAACCATTGTCGAGTCAGCCGGGATCATGGGCGTACTGGGCCAGGATCCCAGGGCCTATATCCAGGCCAGGCAGGGCCGTATGCTGGCGGCCCTTGATATCGACCGGAAGACCATCGAGGAACTGATCCGGACAAGGGACGCGGCCCGGCGGAAAAAGGACTGGGCCACCAGCGATGCGATCCGGGACCAGCTCCTGGCACGCCATATCGAGATCAAGGACGGTCCGGAAGGGACCACCTGGCGGGTCAGGGTGTCAGAAGTCAGATGACAGAAGACAGAGGACAGAGGACAGAGGACAGAGGACAGAGGACTGAGGACTGAGGACTGAGGACTGAGGACTGAGGACAGTGGGCGGTGGAATCAGTGCCGAGATAATGAGCAACGAGCAATGAGAACAGAAAAAACATGGAGCGATGATCGTGGTCCGGATATAATATTCCCTGACCCCTGACCCCTGACCCCTGGCGCCTGACACCGTACACCCCCACCCAGCCACCTTCCCCCGTAGC
>JAKITW010000116.1 GCA_021647905.1 Desulfobacterales bacterium
CAGCACTGCCAGGTCGTGGTAGGGGTCCATGTAGGCGCTGGTGGTCAGCCGGGTGGATTTTCTCAGGTGCTCAAGGCCGCGCTCCAGTTCACCCAGGCGCGCCAGGGTCAGTCCCCGGCCCTTGTTGGCATAGACATTATCATCATCAAGGGCCAGGACCTTTTCGTTGGCCCGGCGGGCATCGGAATAATTCTGGAGCATGAAGCTCACATAGCCGAAATAGCCGAGCAACTCGATATCGTCCGGGGCCAGGGCCAGGGCCTTTTCTATTAGCATCTGGGCCAACTGCAGTTCATCTTCATCGGCAAACTTCTTGCCAAGGCTGGCCAGGGTCCCGGAATCCGGCACCAGGGCATCGATCTTTTCCCAGGTCCGGGTCAGGGCGACGTTATAGGAACAGTAGCGGTTCTCGCTGTGGATGTCGCCGTTCATGGTCAGGCGGGTGTTGGGGCAGCCGCCCAGACAGGTGGCGCCGTACTTGCATTTCGCGCAGAATCCGGCCAGCTTCTCCTTGCCGGCCTGTCGGTTCCAGACAAAACAGTCCTCACTCTCCCAGAGTTCCCTCAGGGGCGTCTGCCTGATATTACCTTCCACGAACTGCTGGTCGCGGATGGAGGTGCAGCCGAGGATGTCACCGTTATGAAAGATCCCGAAACTGCGTTTGCCGGCGTTACAACCCTGCCAGGTGACCGGGTAGCTCGCATTGTGGGCCCGGGTCCGGGCCGCTACCTCCTTGAAGTTATAATAACCAACGCAATCGGCCGGATAGATCCGGATCCGGTCGTCGTCCATGGATTCGTAGATAAAGTCGATGATGTCGTCCATCTGGGCCGGCTCCAGGATCATCTCTTCATGGTCGGCAAAAGAACCCATGGGCAGCCCGATCTGGACCTGCCACAAGTCGACCCCCTGATCAAGGAGGATCTGTCTGATCGCCTCGAGCTGGCCGATGTTGGTCTTATGGATGGTGGTAATCACGCCGGCGGTAATCGATTTCCGGTCCATCAGGGCAAAGGCCTTCATGATCCGGGCAAAGGCCCCTGGGCGTCTGATCTGGTCGTGGGTCTCTTTTATCCCGTCCAGGCTGATGGCAAAGGTCCCCACCCCGCTCTCCACAGCCCGGTCCAAGAGTTCCTCGGTGATCAACCAGCCGTTGGTGATAATATTGGGTGTGACCCCGTTATCCCGCAACCGGCTGGCCAGCAGGTGCCAGTCCGGGCGGGTAAGCGGCTCGCCGCCTGACAGGGTCAGCCATTTCAGCCCCAGTGCTCCGATCTGGTCGCAGAGATCAAGGGCCTCCGCAGTGCTCAATTCATCGGCCAGGGGCTCCCGGCAGGCCGAGCCGCAATGCTTGCACCGCATATTGCAGCCCATGGTTATTTCCCAGACCGCGGTTATTGGCTTGTACGGCAACTTTTGTTCCTCACCTGTTTTGTGTTTGTGGTAGTAAGCGGTGACAGGACGGGGTACGAGCGCGATACGTCAGTGCCGTGGCCCCTGCCCGGATACCTCCGGCAGGTGCCGTTACTTGGCGTCGCCCCCCTCCGGGCACGCACTCTGCCCAGGGGGTCGACACGCGAATCGCATACGCCAACCGCATCTACTTCTTGGCCCTGCCCTTCCTGCCGCCGGCCTTGCTCTTCCGCAGCTTCACCGGGGCACCGTATTTGAGCACACAGTGCTCACCCGGTCTGGGGATACCGGTGGGAACGCCATAGAGCAGGATGCAGTTTTCTTCCGATTCCACGACCTTGACCGGGATACCATACTTGACCACGCAGTCCTTGCCCGTGGTCACCTCGCCGCGCGGGGTGCCATACTTGACAATGCAGTCATCTTCCTCTATCGGCACCAGCGGCGACCCGTATTTCAGCAGGCATCCGTCTCCCTCCTCAATGGTGCCGTGGGGGGCGCCGTACTTGACCAGGCAGTTGTCAGGATCATGGACCATGGTAGCCGGCACCCCGTACTTGAGAACACAATCCGCGGCCCGGGCCGGAATACCGCTGGGAATGCCGTACATGACCACACAGTTGTCCTTGTCCTCGATGACCTGCATCGGCACATGGCAGACCCTGTCCTGCCGGACCGCGGCCGTGAGCGCGGGCACCCCGTATTCCGGGGTGGGAACGCCGTAGACCACGATGATATCGTCGCTGTCGGCCCGCCGCATCAGCTTGAGGCCGCGATGATCGCCGAAATCGACCGGAACGCCGTACTTCAGGATGCAGCGCTCGCTATCCCTGGCTATCCCCCAGGGGATCCCATACATCAAGACACAGTTTTCCCGGTCCTCCTTGACCAGCATGGGCACACCATAGGGAGGCAGGGGACCGCCGCCGGAACACCGCGTTTCCGCGGAGGTGCGGACAAAACGCCCGGCACCGATGCTCTGCCGCAGCTCGTCTGCCACGGTTGCCGGGGCCTCTTCAATCACCACCACGTAGCTCTTCTTCCGGACCACCTGCTGGGGCTCGGCAGGGCTTACCAGGCTGAAATCAAGACAGGCCTTTGCCTCCTGAAGGGCCACAAAGCGAAAGACCTGTTTCCCCTTAGTGCCAAACAACGGGGAGGTGGAGGTGTGATAAGATATGTCCAGGAGATTAAGGCAGTTGGGCATGGTTGCCAAGGTCCAGGTATAGCCTGTTGAGGCGGCCTGCGATTCAAGGCCGACCTCAAAAACCTCTGAGACATGAACCGTGATCTCGCCCCCGAATTCATTAAATTCCATCATGATCTCTTGCCTCCTTGCAGTGAATGATCAGACAAAAAATGGCCGGGCCCAGTATGCTTTCGCCAAAGGCCGCGCCACTCCACGCCCGGCCAGGTTCATCCGCAACAGGAAGCGCCGGCCCTTGCCACAGCCGAGCAGGCCCCTCCCCTTTGCTTGGTCCGGCAGCCCTGAAAAGGGCCTTGGGAGCCTGTTCAGCCGGCAGTGGCGACCCTGTTCAATTCCCGCAGGGCGCCGACCGTTTGCTGATAATCAGCGCCGGCCGCAAGTTCCCTGGCAATGCTTTCCGCGGCCATGCCCACCACCTGGCCGAATTCCTCGCGGCCGAGCATTACCAGTTGATCATCGACATGGAGGTGAGGGTCGCGGATTCCGCCATCAATACGGCCCGGGATATCCCTGGACAGGACCGGATTCGCCTTGACGATCTTGGGTAAAATGTCCCGCGGCAGGATCTTGACCGGGGGAATGGGCCAGCCGCCCGGGAAGGGGAACGGCAGCGGGATCTTGTCAATGATCACCCGCACCGGCAACTTATCGATGGTCTTTAGCATCTTGGCCAGGTCGTCTGCCGAACCTTGGAACTCGATTTCCGCTCGAAACGTGATCTTTCCGTTCATGGCATTCCTCCTTGTCTTGGGGTCCAGGGCTAAGTGCGATGCTCCCTGTTGAAAAATCAATGGACACGAGTTGCGCTGTGACAATCTGTAAATTCCAGCAGACCATGTTTGAAACAGCGCCATGCATCCGGCCGGGAAAAAATCCCGCTGCCGGGAAATTCGTCCGGCTATTCCATGACTGGACACTCTATGGCTTTTAACACACAAAAACAAAAAGATAGCAAGAAAAAAGAATGCCAGGTTTATGGTAG
>JAKITW010000117.1 GCA_021647905.1 Desulfobacterales bacterium
TCCGTCGAGCGGGTTGTTGCGAGACCGACAAACATGATGAACTCGTAACAACCCGAAAGGCTTCAAATGCCACCCAATAAAATCAACAAGTTACAAGACGAATCACGTCCGTCGAGCGGGTTGTTGCGAGACCGACAAACATAGGGCGGCTGGAAAACAAACCGGCGCGTAACCACTTACAGGGTATAAGCCCCGCCGGGCTCCGGGTTGTCTGCTGCCTGGTAAGCGTTTGCACCGGCGCCACCTTTTTCCCGCCAACACCGCTGTTGCCGTTCAATCGGACAAGAGATACCCCATGCCGCTCAGCCTCTTGCTTATAATACTACTGGCCTTGTCAGCCCTTGCCTACCAGCTCGGCTTCAGAAGGGCCTGCTCCGTTGCCAAGGGCAAGGGCGGGGTCAAGCACCTGCACTCGCGGCCGGTGTATTACGGTGCCCTGGCCGCATTGTGGTGCGGTATTCCCGCCCTGCTGCTCTTCTTCGTCTGGCAGGCGGTTGAACCGGTGATCTTAACCGATCTTCTGGTCGCTGACCTGCCGGCGGCAATCAGAACCCTGCCCGAGGACCAGTTGTACCTGGTGGTCAATGATATTAAAAACCTGGAGAGCGGCAATATCGTCTCCGGTGAAATAAACCCTGAACTCCAGGCCGCGGCCGACCACTATCATAATCTCCGCTCCACTGCCAACGCGGCCCTGGTCGTCGCGATTCTGGCCCTGGCCCTGGCCGGGATTGCATTGTCCTGGCACAGAATCTCCCCAGCGCTCCGGGCCCGCAACCAGGTGGAAAAGATCATCTCCATTTTCCTGATCGCCAGTTCCACCTTTGCCGTCTTTACCACCATCGGCATCATCCTCTCGGTTCTTTTCGAGTCGATTCGCTTTTTCAAGGCAGTGCCCTTCACCGAGTTCCTGTTCGGGCTTAAATGGAGCCCGCAGATGGCCATCCGGGCCGACCAGGTCGGCTCTTCCGGGGCGTTCGGCGCCATCCCGGTATTTGCCGGCACCGCGATGATCTCGGCCATTGCCATGCTGGTGGCCGTTCCCCTGGGGCTGATGTCGGCAATCTATCTGTCAGAGTATGCCAACAAGAAATTTCGCGCCGTGGCCAAGCCGCTGCTGGAGATCCTGGCCGGCATCCCCACCGTGGTCTACGGGTTCTTCGCCGCCCTTGTCGTGGCCCCGTTTATTCGCGAGAGCGGGGCCCTGGTCGGGCTCGACGTTTCCTCGGAGAGCGCCCTGGCCGCCGGTCTGGTCATGGGGATCATGATCATTCCCTTTGTCTCCTCCCTTTCCGACGACGTGATCAATGCGGTGCCCAATGCCATGCGGGACGGGGCCTATGCCCTGGGCGCCACCCGCAGTGAAACGATCAAGCATGTTGTTATCCCGGCCGCGCTGCCGGGGATCGTCGGCGGGGTCCTGCTGGCCATCTCCCGGGCCATCGGTGAGACGATGATCGTGGTGATGGCCGCCGGGCTGTCCGCCAACCTGACCGCCAACCCGCTCCAGGCGGTGACCACGGTCACCGTGCAGATCGTCACCCTGCTGGTCGGTGACCAGGAATTCGACAGCCCCAAGACCCTGGCCGCCTTTGCCCTGGGCCTGGTGCTCTTCATTGCAACCCTGATCCTCAACATCATCGCCCTGTTTGTGGTTCGCAAGTATCGGGAACAGTATGAGTAAATCCTCGGTTCAATCAGCGCGGTCCCCGGCCGGCGACACCGGCAAGGCCATTGATATCGTCAACCAGGGGCTGGCCAGGCGCTATAAGGCGGAGCGCCGTTTCAAACTCTACGGCGTGGTGGCCATTGTTGCCAGTCTCGCCTTTCTCGCCCTGCTGTTCATCAGTATTACCGGCAAGGGCTATTCCGCCTTTTTCCAGACCTTTGTCCAGCTTGATATCCACTTTGACCCGGCCTTCATCGGCAAGGACGATCCGGCCGCGGCCAACTTTCCCGGCCTGGTCAAGAAAAATCTGCGCCAGGAGTTTCCCGGGGTCACCAGCCGGAAGGATAAAAAGAAACTCTACGCCCTGATCAGTTCAGGGGCCGCGTTTCAACTCCGGGACATGGTGAAAAACGATCCCTCCCTTGCCAACACCACCCGCAAGGTATGGGTGCCGGCCGACGATGACGTGGACATGCTGATAAAGGGCCATATCTCCCGGCATGGGGATGAGTCCGACCGGCGGCTTAACGATAAACAACTGGCCTGGATCGATAAATGGACGGCAGAGGACAGGATAAAGGAGCGGTTCAATACCACCTTTTTTACGGCCGGCGACTCCCGGGAGCCGGAACTGGCGGGTATCTGGGGGGCAATGGTCGGCTCGATTCTGACCCTGACCCTGACCCTGGCCTTCTCCTTCCCGGTCGGGGTTGCCGCCTCGGTTTTCCTGGAAGAGTTTGCCCCGAAAAACAGATGGGTCGATCTGGTCGAGGTCAATATCAATAACCTGGCCGCCGTGCCCTCAATCGTCTTCGGGCTCCTCGGCCTGGCGGTGTTTATCAATTTTTTCAACCTGCCCAGGTCGTCACCGCTGGTCGGTGGCCTGGTCCTCACCCTGATGACCCTGCCGACGATTATCATTGCCAGCCGGGCCGCCCTGCAGTCGGTGCCCCCTTCCATCCGGGAGGCGGCCCTGGGGGTGGGGGCCTCGAAAATGCAGATGGTCTTCCACCATGTTCTGCCCCTGGCCATGCCGGGGATACTCACCGGCACCATTATCGGCATGGCCCGGGCCCTGGGCGAAACCGCGCCCCTGCTGATGATCGGCATGGTGGCCTTTATTGTCGACATTCCCGGCAGCTTTACCGATCCGGCCACTGCCCTGCCGGTACAGATCTACCTCTGGGCCGACAGCCCGGAACGGGCCTTTGTCGAGCGCACCTCGGCGGCAATCATGGTCCTGCTCGCTTTTTTGATCGTGGTCAACTCGCTGGCTGTTTTTCTGCGCCACCGTTTTGAACGTAGATGGTAGGGCCGGCTGTCCGCGGTTCAAATGAAAAGTTGTAAGTTGGTAAGGTTTCGGTAAACCCCGTACGTTTGAGGTTGGACCGGGAAAGGGGTTTTCTTATAGCGAACGGTGTAGCGGACCCTGAGCCGCAGCCGTGACGGCAAAAGCGGAATTTGAAACAACTTCGGC
>JAKITW010000118.1 GCA_021647905.1 Desulfobacterales bacterium
CAGGTCAGCCATACCATCCGGACCGCCAACGGCAACAAGAAGGTGCAATTTTCCCTCCTCTCCCTGCCGCTTTATGCGGTGGAGCAACTGCCCCGGCTCATCGATACGCTGCGGCGGAAATAGCGGGCAGGGGGATGGAAAGGGAGAATGATGAAGATCGAATATCGAAGTAAAAACAACTTTACCGCGGAGGTCGCAGAGGTGCGCAGGGTAAAGTTATTTCAAAAAACCTTCCTCTGCGGTCCTCTGCGTACTCTGCGGTTCAAAATTCTTTTTCCTTTCCCTTTGATATCAGATAATCAAGAGCGCCGGTCCCGCCGGCGCAGTCTCATGCTCAGCAGTTTAATGGCGGCTTCAGGGCGGTGAACACCACCACGGTGGCCGGGTGATCGGTCGGCCGGCCCAAAAAGGTTGCGCTCTGCTCAACGGTCAGGGGCTGCCGGGCCAGGACCCGGATATCGGTGAAGCTCATCCGGGCCAGGAGCATGGGATACTCCCCTTCCGGCCCGAGACCTGCCTCTGGCTCGTCGTTATTATTCACCAGAACCGAGAAGACCAGCAGAGCACCGGGCCGCATGATCCGGAAGACGTTGCGAAAGACCTGGTCCTTGTCAGTACAGAGGTTAACCACGCAGTTCGATATCAGGATATCGGCGTAGGTCCTGGGATGGGGCGTGACCTCGATATCAGCGACCCTGAAGGCGGACCGCTCGGTCAGCCCGGCCGCGGCCGCGGCCCGCCGGGCCCGGTCGATCATCGCCGGGTCAATGTCAATCCCGAACACCCGGCCCTGTTGTCCCACCTGGCGGGCCGCCGTGACTGTATCAGCACCGGCGCCGCAGCCCAGGTCCACCACCGAGGCGCCGGGCGCCATCCCGGAAAGACCCACGGAATCGCCGCAGCCGGTTACAAGGCGGCGAATCGATTCCCGCACCATGTCGTTACTCATTTCCATACCCTGCCTTGTTCCGCCGGGCTGCGTCGCGCCCGTTCCATCACTTCACGCTTAAACCCACAGTTTAGCATATCCCCGGCCAAGAGTACGAGCCGGTTATTACAAAGTGAAAAGTGATGAACTCGTAACAACCCGAAAGGCTTCAAATGCCACCCAATAAAATCAACAAGTTACAAGACGAATCACGTCCGTCGAGCGGGTTGTTGCGAGACCGACAAAAGTGAGAGGTAAAAAAAATATTGCTCAATCGACTTGGGGCCGGATGTCTGGTAAATAAACTTGTTGTTGTTTTCCGGAAACCAGCCTTGACCACAAACCGTTGGCCTTGTTCCCAGCCGCGGTTTACTCCAGCCCAGGAGGGATTATTAAAAATGAGCGCACCAAAACTTGTTATTATCGGCGGGGTTGCCGCCGGGGCATCGGCCGCGGCCAAGGCGCGCCGCTGTAATGAAGATGCGGAAATCATCATCTTTGAAAAGGGGGCGGATATCTCCTACGCCACCTGCGGCATGCCCTATTACCTCTCCGGGGTGATCAAGAAACGAAAAAAGCTCCAGGTGGTCACCGCCTCTTTTTTCAAGAAACGGTTCAACGTCGATGTCCGCACCGGCCATGAGGTCATTAACATCGATCCCCAGACCCGCAGTGTGACGGTCAGGGAGCTTGCCACCAACACCGAGTTCAGCGAGTCCTATGACAAGCTGGTCCTGGCCCCGGGCGGTACGCCGGTCATCCCGCCGGTCCCCGGGGCGGACAGGCCCATTGTCCATACCCTGAAGACCCTGGAGGATACGGACCGGATCCACGGCCTGCTCCAGGAGATGAAGCCCAAAAAAGCAGTGATCATCGGCGCCGGCCTGATCGGCATGGAGGTGGCCGAGAACCTGGCCCTGCTCGATATCCAGGTGTCGGTGGTGGAGTTCATGCCCCGGATCCTCGGCTTTCTCGACCAGGAGATGGCTGAGCTGGTTTGCCGCCATGCCCGGGACAAGGGAATCCGATTTTATCTCTCGGAAAAGATGACCGCGATTGTCGATAATAACGGCCAGGAGGTGGTGCGGACCGATACGGGTAAGGAACTGCCCGCCGACCTGATCATCATGTCGGTCGGCATCAGGCCCGATACCCGGCTGGCCCGGGACGCCGGGATCGAACTGGGCGACCGGGGCGGGGTCAAGGTTGACGAACAGATGCGGACCAGCGTGGCGGATATCTTTGCGGCCGGCGACTGCGTGGAGAGCATCAACCAGGTCACCGGCCGGCCGATGCTCCTGCCCATGGGCTCGGTGGCCAACAAGCAGGGCCGGGCCGCGGGCGCCAATGCCATGGGCCGGGAGATCGCGGTCAAGGGGTTCACCGCCACCGTCATTGTCAAGGTCTTTGACAAAACCGTGGCCAAGACCGGGTTGTCGGAACAGGAGGCCCTGGCCGAGGGGTTTGCCCCCTTTGTCACCTATCTGGTGGCCGACCACCATGCCGGCTACTATCCGGGCGCCCGGCCGCTGACCATCAAGACCGTGGCCGACCAGGATTCCGGCCGGCTGCTCGGGGCCCAGATCATCGGCGAGGCAGGGGTTGACAAACGGATCGACGTCTTTTCCACTGCCATCTACAACCGGATGAACCAGGAGGAGTTGATCCATCTCGATCTGGCCTATGCGCCGCCCTTTTCCTCGGCCCGGGACCCGGTCATCGTGTCAGGCGCCGTGGCCCAGAACTTCAAGGCCGGTGACTGGCAGCCGATCACCCCCGCTGAATTGAACAGAAAAATCATTAACAACGAAAATTTCGTGCTGGTCGATGTGCGGACCAGGCGGGAGTTGGAAAAGACCGGGATCATTCCCGGGGCCCTGCATATCCCCCTGGACGAACTGCGCGAACGGCTCAGCGAACTTGACCCGCGGCAGCAGACAATCCTCTACTGCGCCGTGGGGCTGCGCTCCTATGTGAGCCACCGGCTGCTGGCCATGCACGGCTTCGGCAATCTCCTGTCGCTGACCGGCGGCTTTGGCTGCTGGACATATGAAACCAGCCCGTTCCCGGCCGGTTGATGCAGGGTGCAGGGTGCAGGGTGCAGGGTGCCGGGTGCAGGGTGCAGGGTGCCGGGTCCAGGGTGCAGGTGT